>NZ_JBQFZU010000006.1:0-222998 GCF_056542405.1 Ruegeria sp. AD11(2025)
CTGTAAGCCAGAAAAGATCAGACATGTTCACCGCTCGTTTTCGAACCGTGAATCACGCCGCTATACGGAAATCAATGGGTCCTGAGCCTAGGGGGAAGTAAATACTTCACTTCGCATGCGATAGGATCGAAAATCGCATGCCCAATCTCGGGAAAAAGACCCGGGTCAATTGGATGTTTTGCCGTTGGGTTGTGAAATAGTGTTACCGTGTCACCCCAAGCCTCGTCATAATTCTCACCATCCACGTCTTCGGCGAACGGGACAGTTGTCACTCCGTCGGTATCAACCCAAATTCCAGTTCGGATCATTTTCACATCAGCGCCGCCTAAACCAGATATCTTTCCCATCCTGTTAAAGGTAGTAATCGTCGCGCCGTTGGAGAAAAGGACGCCACTTATGTTCTCCGCATTGGGTTGGTCGAAAAACCGACTCGGTATTACCTTGTGTTTGAACCTGTGCTCATGAATCACCCGGCGCGCAGGTTCCAAACCATTACGCCCCACAATCATCTTTGGGCCAACAACTTCATCCTCCCGTATTTCAACTTCATCCCTTACCCCATAGAGGTAGTTTACGAGGCCAGCTCTCGTCCAAGTCATTGATCCTAGATTTAGACCATCGGCTAAACCATGGTAGTCGTGAATAGCCAATACAAACGGTTTCCCCGCAACGTGTGGTAGTTCCCAATACTGGCGTCTGCGATTTATCTTCGAGAACAGGGCGCTGCCAAACTTGATTGGCGCGTAGTCTTTCGAGAGCTCCGCAACCATCGCAGGGGTATCCGCGACAGCATCGAAATCTGGGTTCGCACCGACGGTAACAGCTTCAACAAATAGCTCTTGGCCAAACTTCTTTAGGTGGAAATCGGGAGCACTATAAGTGTTGTCAATTTCAAAGAGCCCCTTGTGGAAAAGAACATACAAGAATAGCTCCCACAACCTTTGGTCAAACGCGGTAGATTGAAATTGTTCGATATAGTTTCCGTCTAGGTCTATGAAGGAAAACGCGATTTCTTGAATGATTTTTCGAGCTGCTTCCATACGCGGCTCTTCAACTAGAACCCTGAAGTACTGATGCTGTTTCTCAGGGGAAACATGAGCTCCATAGATGTCATGCGGGTTTCCCGTTTCGTCGTCTTGTGGATAACAAGATTGGCCGTCGGCTTCGTACTTCTGCATTGCAAGTGCAAGCGCTTCTTCTGCCAAGTCTGGATTTGAAAACCAATCCGAACTGACTTCAATTGCTCGAAAGAGCTCCCGTGTATCGCGACCCAAAATAATGAAACCGAAATCGCGATCAGTGTAGTCAAGAACAACTATCGCAAGATTTGTCCGGTCGTGAGACTCGTAATGCCGAACCTCCCTCGCCATCAAATGCATATGGGGAGCACGGACATAACAAAGTGCATCAAATCGTCTTGGTGAAATACGGCGCATTCGAGACACCTTCTTTGTTTAATAGCATTCTTAAAATGTGAGAATTTGCGATTCTTATTCGTGTATCGCTGTCCGAAGTTCTAAAGCTCTTGCTGTTGCAATCGCAGATTTTTTTACTCATGAAACGCTGAAGAACCCAATCTTTTAGTAGCCACAAATTCTACCGCCCATTTTCCCTCCGCCCGTACTGCTGACCTCTGCTGTAATTCTTCAATGTCATTGGGTCCAGTTGAGTGAAGTTCTCGTCAACCCAGAAGCTTGCAAAAGCCTGCGGTGAGGTTGTCCGTCTTCCAAATACTGTCGGTACGCCGTGATATTTCACTCCAACCACGTTGCCGTTGCCGACCTGATCCAACTTAACCAATTGTGGGTGACCTCCGGTCAGGTACGACGCCCTAGGAATGCCCTTAACCAGATCGCACAGAGACCAGAAGCAAGTTCTGGCCACGTTCCCTTGGTCACCTTTCGAGATCCAAACTTGCCGCTCTTTGTTTGCACCACCGCCTTTGCCAGAACTGTACACATGCGTCGATACGTCTGATGCCAGTTCGTCCACACCCACCTGACAAACCTTCCACTTGCTGCGTGCTGCGCCCGAATGGTGCAATCGGAAGAGCTTAAATGGGGCATTCATGTTTTTACTGGAACGGACACCGTACAAAACTTCGAGTTCGCATATTGCAGAAGTCGGAGGTCTGGCGCAGGAAAGCGCACTAATCTCATTAGCGCGAGCCATCGAGCCGATTGGTGAAACCAAAGTTCTATTGCCAATCTCAGACAGCAAACGGCGCAAGAAGGAAGCACCCCAAGTGAGGTCTCCCGATAGAGTGAAGATTTCAGGGGTCGATAAGCTGTTAAAAACCTTCTTTTCGCGCAAAGATACGGCTTGACCACTGAAAGGAGAGGTGCCCTGACTATCTGCGCCAAAATAAAGTGTCTTTGTTCCGGTCGCCGATATAGACATCCACGTGGTCACGGTCGTCATGACAACTTCAATCCCCTAATCTACTGACCGCAGACACTACGGCCAATCAAAACTATTTCTAGAAACTCATGTGCAAGTTTTTTTGACAACTTTAGAGAATGCCTGCCATCAGAGCTTTCTAGCTATTCTCGTTTAGATGCTTTCGTCAAAAAGGTGGTGCTATTTTTCCATAATCAGGCCGCATCTGAAAATACGTGCTCATTGGTTCGAATGTGTTGATAAACAGCTTTTCCAATCGCAAAAGCGAGCGGTACGGGTACTGCATTTCCAACCTGAACGTACTGCGGCCCGATTTTTTCACCAGCAAACCTGAATGAGTCAGGGAAGCCTTGAAGTCTCGCGGCCTCTCTTACAGTGATAGTTCTGTCCTCAATCGGATGAATGTAGGCACCCCAGTGCGGGTCGCATTTGGTTAGAATTGTAGATGCAAAACCATCCTGATGAAGGCGGCCATACCGCTTTGTATGGTCTGTCAGTTTCGCGCGGCGCATTCCCGCTGGTAACAACTCTCTTGGTACGTTCCTCCAATTGCCGCCTTGGGGAATATGAACGACGCGAGCGAGATTGACTTCAGTTAAAATGTGGCCCGCATGGTTAAAGATCACCGGGGCTCGCTTCTGGGCCTCTCTTTGGAAAGCGGTCGTCGCCCGCTTCCAATCTCGGGGCGACTCCTGCGACCCCGGCCCATTGCTCAGAAGCGGCAGGTCTCCAATGGCTTGCCAAACAGTAACTGGTCTTTTGGTCGCGCCTTCCGGTCGTTTTTTGGGATAGCCAACGTGCTTGAAACGCGGAGACCAATGTGTTGGCGAAGGAAGCAATTCGGCTGAAGGTCCAATTCGACTAGCGACGATGAATGCGCGTCGGCGAACCTGCGGTGTCCCAAATTCTTCGGCCGAGAGGACTTTTACGCAAGGTTCAAAATAGCCTAGATTCTTCAATCCATTGGTGATTTCGTCAACGACCGAACCACTATCAATCGATAGAATGCCGGGAACATTCTCCATGACAATCGTCTTAGGGCGCATGTCCTTAACGATTGAGAGATAGTGCTCAAAAAGGCGGGCCCTGTCATCGACGGCATTTCGCTTATGATTATTGTGACTGAATGACTGACAGGGTGGCCCTCCAATCAGGCAATCCAATTCGCCCACTTCCACCGATGCTTCGGTCAGCATGTCTTTCGCCAGGACACCAGAGATCGAACCTTCAAAAAACGACGACTCTGGGAAGTTCAGGCGAAAGGTCTCGGATGCACCTGCATCCATGTCGTTGCCGCACGCAATACTCCAACCCGCTTGACGGAAGCCAACTGCGAGCCCCCCAGCACCTGCGAACAGGTCAATGCACCTAAGTCCATCAGCGAATTGATTCCTCCTTTTGTGCAGTGTGACACCTGACATGCTCGATCTTCTTTTTTGTCAACATCTTTTGGCGCAACCGCGCAGGATAACAATATCTCGGAACAACACCAAAGCACAGCAAAAACATCTCCTCTTGATATTTCGCCAAATGCTTGCTAGAGCTTGCTCAGGCAAGTTATGCAAGGAACCAAAAGATGGATGATAGCAGCAAGAATTTGGAAAGCCTCCCGCCAAGTGGTGAGAGAATCCTCTATGAGCGGATCGGCAGCGCCGAATGGGAAATGCGCGAGGTGAAGCTTAATGTTAATGACCAAGTAGCGCTTTGGGATGAAAACCCTCGCCTGCAGACAGCGAGAATGGATGGATTCTCGTCTGAAATAGAACTTGAAGAAGCGCTGAGAAGCTCCCGCGGCTATGACGGCCTAAGGAAGTCGATCCAAGAAATCGGCCAAATGCAGTCGATCTACGTCAAGCAAACCTCAACTGGAAAATTCTTGACGCTTGAAGGAAATACCCGAGTTGCTGTTCTTCGTGAACTTGACCGGAAGCATGATACAGGAAAGCTGGCTGGCACTTTTACGCAAGTTACTGCCAAGATCGTTCCACAAAATTTTGGGGATCGAGAAATTGCAATTCTGCTAGCCGGAATTCACGTCCGAGGCTCTGGCGTGAGAGATTGGGAGCGGTACGTTCAGGCTCGTTTTGTCTACGAGACAGTGATTGGTCGTCCAGGCAAACCGCCGATCATGAACCAAACGCAACTTGCCGAGAGCATGGGTAAATCACTTACTTGGGTAAATCGACTGAAGGACGCTTATAGTTTTGCGTTAAAGTTCGTCGAGCACTGCGATGGCGAGGAAAATCCTCGTAAGCTTGCAGCTGAAAAATTCTCTGTTCTCGAAGAAATAAGTAAAGCCCGCGCGATAGGCCCTCAGCTGCGCGACTTTGACAATCCAGCCCATGACAATCTTCGGGACGAAGTCTTTGATATGGTCCGTAACAACGCATTCAAAGAATACCGAGATGCCCGCTTTCTGAAGGAATTCCATGATGATCCTGACCTTTGGCATCAACTCAACTCCGGAGAGCAACACGTCGCGAATAAGTTGGCTAAACAAGTGGAAACCAAGAGCAGCAGCCCAAAGGCAAAGATCTCAGGTCTGCCGCAGTTGATCCGGCGATCATTCGAGCGTGGAGAGACGGTTTTTGATGATGATGACGTCTCTCAGTTGCAGCAAGCGATAGATCTAATCGAAGATCGGGTTCATGATGGTGTCCATCCTTATCGTCTTGCTCTCAAGAAAGCGACAAGAACGCTCAACAAGGCCAGTAGGGCCGATGTGTTGGACCTTGAACCCAAAGATATTAACGAGTTCCGTGACGCCTACGACTATTTTGTTGGTCTGCTAGGTCAGCATTCCCAGCACGGGGGGGCGTAATTTGGGGTTTGAACTTCTTCAACACCAGTCTGACGGCGTAGAGTTCCTAACTGACCGTGGCGTTGGACTGCTTGCGTTCGAACAGGGCCTAGGAAAGACCTTCGTTGCGATTGCAGCTTTCCAAAAACTCCTGCGAAAAGGGCGAACTGACAAACTACTGGTCATCTGCCCCAACTCTTTGAAACGCAATTGGGTCGCAGAATTCGTCAAGTTTGCACCCGAACTGACGGTAGAAGTGGCTGAAGGACCGCCCAAGGTTCGGCGGGCAACGTTTCGGGAAACTAACGCCGACGTGATTGTGACAAGCTACGAAACCGCCCGTTCGGAAACTACTTCACTACTTGCCTTTGCCCAACGCCAACGAACTGTTTTAGTTTTAGACGAGTCGCATGCGGCAAAAAACTGGCAATCGCAGACTTCAAAAGCTGCCAGAACAGTAGCGCCATTCTGTCAGTTTCGTTGGCTGTTGTCGGGAACCCCTGTCACCAACACTGCGACCGACCTATTCACTCAAGTGGAAATCATCGAGCCTGGACAAGGCGCGCTGGGGTCACTTGAAGCATTCAAAGCGCGCCTCGAGGATGATCCAAATGCGTCCTTCGCACAGCCCGTAATAGATCGGTTGGTCCTTCGCCGCACCAAGGAGCAGTGCTTGGATCTTCCCGAGAAATCGTTCGTCGACGTGCGTGTGGAACTTCCCTCTTGGCAACGTCGCCTTTACGACAAAATGCGTGATGAGATGGTGTGCGAGATCGAGTCCATGGACGGCGAACAGTTCCGTGCATATGCAACGACTGCGCTTGCAAGGCTGACACGCCTTGTTCAGCTTGCCTGCAATCCTTCACTGGTTTTCCCCGAGGCCAAGGGGTCTCCAGCGAAATTCGACTCCCTCGACGGGATAATCGAAGACATCCTTTCGGTGCCTAGCCGGAAAGTCATCCTATGGTCGAACTACATTCGAACTATCGAAACGCTTTTGGAAAGGATACCGGGTTCAGTCGCCATTTACGGTGGCACGCCGACAGCTGAACGCCAAGAAATCGCTGCAAGTTTCCAAAACGATCCTACCGTCCGTGTTCTCATCGCGAACCCCGCTGCCGCAGGGACTGGCTTCACACTCACGGCCGCAAGTTACACGATCTATGAGTCACTGTCCTGGCGGTACGATCACTATGCTCAAAGCCAAGATAGGAACCATCGCATCGGCCAGACCAAACCTGTCACCTACCTTCGGCTAATTGCCGTAGACACGATCGAAGAAGCCATCATTTCGGCGCTGGAAAGAAAGTCGGCGCTCGCCCGCAGCCTTCTCGGAGATGAAGGCGCAGGAGATGTCATTTCACAGCTGTCGCAAGTTCAGATGTGCGAACTTCTTCGGTCAAACCGGCTCCCCAAGGAACATTAGTAGTGGATAGGATCAGCCCGGAGCAAAGGTCGCGCAACATGTCCCGCATTAAGTGCCGGGACACTAAGCCAGAAATCCGGCTTCGCTCGGCGTTGCACCGGGAAGGTCTTCGGTTCCGCGTTTGTCGAAACGACCTGCCGGGACGGCCAGACATCGTGTTTCCCCGACAGAAACTGGCAATTCAGGTGCGAGGGTGCTTTTGGCATCAACACAACGGCTGCAAGGCGGGGCGCATTCCTAGCTCAAATCAGAAGTATTGGAAGGCGAAGCTCGAGGCGAATGTTAAGCGTGACGCCGAAAAAGATTCTGAGCTGCGCTCACTAGGTTGGCAGGTGCTGGTTTTCTGGGAATGCGAACTTCAAAAAGTCAGCGCAGTTGAACAGGTAGTCGGGCACGTAAAGACCCAGTTGCGCCCCTCTTTCTCGACGGACGCCCCCAACCTTTAAAGAAGAAAATGAGAAAAAATGATAACGGATACGTTTGCAGCCATAGCCGAAAACACTCCAGCAGTCGCCTCACTTGTATCCGCTCTCGTCGCCGCAGCCGTCGCCTTGCTTGTTGTCATTCTCAATCAGGCATTCACCCGACGGCAGCAACGCGTACAGTTTCTTCAGCCGAAACTGGAGGAACTCTATCTCCTGATGAATGAAGTTTCTGAGCGAAACACACGGCTTTTCAAGCTGCTTGTTGCAAGCATCCATGGCGACATTGATGCCAAGAATGAGTTAGACGCCATGGACGAGCTGTCTGCCTACGGCCACCTAACCGCAAAAAAGGTGGTAATGTTGGTTAGGCTATACTTCCCCCGACTATCCCGCACCCACCAGTTTTTGTTTGCCGCTGAAAAACAGGTTGGACAGTGCATTTGGGAACTCTCAACGGACAGTCCCCCAAGCCTAGAAACAATTCTTGAAGCGTCGGGAGCCGTTGGGCACATGCTTAGACTCATGGAACAGGAAATGGTTGGCAACCAAGACAAACTTCTAAAAATGAACACGTTTCCTAGGCGCTATCGGGCTGTATCCCTCCGAGATATCGAGGATGTCCCTCCGCCGCCAGAGGGGCCTCCGCTCGCTGGCATGAGGGCGTAGGATGAAACTATTTATTACACGTGTCTGGGGATTTGACCCGGAAAGATGGCCCGTCATTACCTTTAGCTTGGAAGGCAATCGGGACAGGCTACTGAAGGAATCTGCCGCCGGCGACCGAGTTGTCTTCGTGGGTACGCTCCGTGATCCTACTCCTGAGCCCATGCGTGGCAGGCTCATAGGCATGGCAGAAATTGGACGCATTCCCGTGGACACAGAAGACATCATTGGTGACCGCGTTCGCAGTTCTCACGATTACGGCGAAACAGGTAGGTTTCACTGGCCAAACGCTATACCAATGGTTCGAGCTTGGCGTTTCGCTCCACCTCCTATGCTTCTCGAAGTGCTGGAAGAACAGCTTCCCTACCATGCCACTTCGCAAGCTGTTGCTCTTTCTCAAGTTGACGCAAACGCTGTTTTGAGTCTGGGCACAACGCAGGCAACTTTGCCTAGTATGGAGGCCCTAGCCAATGCAAAACTACTTGATCAGGCATTGGCACCGAATAATCCAACAACTGGCCCAAGGCCGAGTTCGTGGAGCAGGGAAGCAAGCCGCAACGTGGACAGGGACGCGTTTACCTATGCATTTAGGTTCGGTTCATCTGATATTTGGAAGATCGGCCATACTGTAAATGTTAACGAGCGGCTCAAACAGGTGAACTGCCATATCCCTACAGAACTGTTAACTGAGAAGTGGGACGCCAAGTTTCGGCAGCGCTGGAATTGCGAAACTGACGCGTATGACATGGAGCAACGAGTTCTCAAAAACCTCAAAGATCGTCGTACTGAGGGCGAACGGGTAAGGTGCACGGAAGGGGCGCTTTGGTCAGCTTGGCTGAAAGGTATCGGCGCTTGATTTTTAGAGATTCTTGCCGCTCGCTTTCCGTTACTGGCTGTGGCCCTCGGACCATCGGCAACGTTATGCTGGAACACCGCAAACCGGACAGACTTTCATTCCATCGCAAATCGTCTCTTTTGCTTTCATAACTCGATGAAAAGTCGAGCTTTTTATCTAGACGTGCTTATAATGACTTGTGGCCATAAGGAGGGTCACAATGCCAAATCTACGTCTTACACGTCGTGCCGTTGACGACATCCCATTTCCGCACAGCGGTCAGGTTTTCTACCGCGACACATTGCTCTCAGGTTTCGGCCTGCGGGTCGGTGCCAGTTCTAAGGTTTTCTTTGCCGAAGGTCAGGTGAACCGACGCACACGGAGGGTCACTATTGGCCGTGCAGATGTGTTCGCCCCCGAGATCGCGCGCAAGAAAGCATTGGTCATTCTGGGCGAGATGGCCGAAGGGCGAGATCCCAATGCCGAAAAGCGGAAAGAGAAGCAGGAGCGGGTCACCTTGGAATTGGCAATGGAACGGTTCTTCGAGACGCGTAACACGTTGTCACCCAGCACCGTCGAACACTACCGGCGGACAGTGCAACTGTATCTTAAAGCGTGGCGCAAATTGGAGGTGAAGGAGATTTCCCGTCAGATGGTGCTTAAGAAGCATCAGGATATCGGCAAGAAACATGGGAAAACCACCGCCAACAACGTGATGCGGCACTTTCGCTCGCTCTACAATTTCACGTCTGCAACGCAGGACGAATATCCACCTAACCCGGTTCAAATCCTGACCCAAGCGAGGGCATGGTTTAAGGATCAGCGCCGTCAGACTGTCGTAACTTCAACCGATCTACCCGCATGGTGGAAAGCGGTAATGGCGGAACCGGACTACTCGCGGGACTTCCTGCTAACGACCCTGTTCACAGGAATGCGCCGTAGCGAAGTGCTTAAACTGCGCTGGGAGAACGTTGACCTGTCTGCCAAGACGCTTCACCTGCCAACGACCAAGAACGGCGACCCGTTGACCCTGCCTCTGTCGGAATTTCTGGCGAACCTGCTGGACCAACGGTGTGAATTGAACAAAGGCTCCCCTTGGGTGTTCCCGGGACCGGGTAAGACCGGTCACCTTGTCGAAACCAAGAAGTTCCTCCAACGTGTCACTGCAGGGTCTGGCGTCAGTTTCACCCTGCACGACCTGCGACGCACCTTCATCACTATCGCTGAGAGCCTTGACGTGCCCTACTATGCGCTCAAGCGCCTGCTTAATCACCGGACCAATGGCGATGTGACCGGCGGCTATATTGTGGTGAACGCTGAGCGTCTGCGGGAACCGGTCGAACTGGTGGCCAAGCGCATCCTCGAACTGAAAGAGCCGCGCAACTGATCGTGCGGTAACCCCACCCCATCGACGGCAGTGGTGCTGCGCCCACACCACTGGCCTCCGGTTCAGATCGATTCCACGAGCGCTGTTCGATTGGCCATGCTTAATGATGGAATTGCGTCAAAGTGTTTAACTAGCGTTCCTGTGGTTGCACCTTCGCGCGTGCGCGTGTGTGATAGCTTCAAGCAACTCGCTAGATTTCCACGGGGCCTGACATGTCTATTGAAGATTTCTTGAACTCGGACGACGACTACGAAGGTGTTTTTCAAAAAGGAACATATGACCGTCCATTTCTGGAAAAGCTAGCACTGGCCATTATTGATGCACACCCCACCGGTAAAGACACCAAACAAACCCGCCTTAACAAAGCCATGCAGGCCCTTACTGGGGAAAGCGCCACAAAATTGCCCATGCGGGACGACTTGGACGCTAAGGCCCTAGTTTTGATGGGTCAGGAACATTACGCAGACAAGGCGCGTGTAGGGCTCCATAATTGGAAACACCGCAAGGACCCTAATCCCCCCGATCCACCAAAACCCCGGTCTTTTACTGCCCTCGCCAGATACGCGGTCAACCGGTGTTTTTCTGAACGTCTATCGGAGGAAGAAATAGAAGTTAAGGTCAGTAAACTGAGAAACAAATTTCGTGGCTCCTACGGAGGGGGAACTACGAAAGATGGCCATATCGATTGGCCTGCCACGTATGAATTTTTGGCAACCCAACGAGATTACGTGACAGAAACACTGGAACATCAGGCGCTGGAAGAGATTTGCAAGATTTTGTCAAAGCAGGGAATCAAAACGAACCTCTGAACTGCGCTAAGCGTTCCCTATCTTGCAAAATCTTTACTAAATTGTTTGCAATCTTTTCCTCCACAACGCTCGCAAAGTCCCTCCATACCTAAACGTAACGGAGGGCTAAAATGTCCAATCGCTCAGAACTTCTAACTACGAAGCAGTTGCCTGAAATCACCGGTTTCAGCACCAGCTACTTCGAAAAGGGCCGCATTCAGGGATATGGCCCGCGCTTCATTCGCTCCAAGTCCGGTGGTCGGACTGGCAAGATTCTCTATCGCAGGGTCGATGTAGAAAACTGGATGTCCGCAATGACCTGCGAACCGCAAGGTGGCGCGAATGTCCTTTAATCCTGATCCCAACAAAGCTGTCCAGTTTGTCAACTGGCTCACACAAAACGCACCACTCTATCTGGAACAAATGAGCAGCCGGGGAAAAGCCAACCCAAAACATAAATCCTATGGCGCTGGTGAAACCGCATCCGCTGTTCAGTTCGTATCCGGCAACAACAACGACACCTACCAGCGCAACCTCTATTTTCTGCCGAATGCTGGATATCTTGAGGGTAAACGCAACAAAGCCAACCTTAAGGCGGTTAGCTTTTTGCACGCCGATCTGGACAACAAGGATTACCCCGGCGACGAAAACCAACAAGAAGAACGCATTATCAATTTGCTGATGGAAGAAGGTATTCGGCCCAAAGGAATACCGCATCCATCCGCTATCTGGTTTACCGGTGGTGGTTTTCAGGCGGTTTGGAAACTCAAAGAACCAATCAGCGTAGACGCTGCAGAAGCGCTGAACAAATCTTTGCTGGTCGCACTGCAAGGTGGTCCAGGAACGCATGACGCCAACCGCCTGTTGCGCCTGCCCTGGACTACGAATTGGTTGAACGACAAGAAGCGCAAAAGCGGTCGGGTGCCGAAGCTGGCGCACCCCATTCATCCAATTAACCTCAAGTCTCCTCCGGTGTCTTTCGCCGTGGACGACTTCCAGATGCGCCGCGCAGACCCTGAACCGAAGCTTCCGCAAGCGACTGGTGGCACAACCAACGTGCCGCTGGACTTCGAGGCTCTGCCGTTGCCGGACGACCTGAGTTCTATCATCCCGTTGGATCAGAAATGGGTAGAAGTGCTTATGACCGGTCAGATTCCACCTGACAAAGCATACAGTTCCCGGTCTGAGTTGGTCTTTGCGGCCACACTTTGGATGCTGGGGAAAGGTATGGACCCCGGCCACGTGCTGTCAATCATCACTGACTCTGATTTCGGCATCAGCGCCCATGTGCTCGAAAATCCGAACCCGCTGAAATATGGCCGCCGTCAGATCAAGAGGGCTTACGAACTGCTGGAAACCAAACAAAGTGGCTGGCCCGTGGTTGATGATGACGGAAAGCCAATCCCCCGCGTGCCTGAGAACATCCGCTATGCATTTACTCAGCTAGGGATTGATGTTCAGCGCAATGAATTCACCGAAACAAACGAAGTAACAGGATACAAACTTGAAAATCGCGACCTGAATGAGGTCGGTGACATCCTGTGGAGCGTTTTCAGCCGCGAATTCAATTTTAGTGCTAACCCGGATCTCATTCGGCGAGAAATTGCGGCCGTCGCTCACGAGAATACCTACCACCCCGTCGAAGACTATCTCGAAGGGGTGTCGTGGGATGGCATCCCTCGCATTGATACTTGGTTGGCATCGTATTGCGGGGCAGAAGACACAGAACTGAACCGTGAATTCGGCAGCAAGTTCCTTGTCGCAGCAGTGCGCAGAATAAAACAGCCCGGCGTCAAGTTTGACACCATGTTGGTATTGGAGGGCGCTCAGGGTGCAGGGAAATCCCAACTGGCGGCCATGTTGGCGGTCCGCAGCGAATGGTATTGTGGCAGCCTTGACCTTCGTAGTGATGACAAAACCAAAGCTGAGCTTCTTTCCCGTGCATGGATCGTCGAATGCCAGGAATTGGATGGGATGAATAAGACCACCAGCCAAGGCCTGAAGAAATTCCTCAGCACGAGTGTTGATCTGTTTCGCCCTGCGTATGGAAGAACGGTGCTATCCTTCAAGCGTCACTGCGTCATCATAGGTACCACCAACGAAGACACATATCTGCGTGATCGTACTGGCAACCGCCGGATCTGGCCTGTCAGGGTTGGCGAGATTGATTTGGAGGGATTCAGTGCCACCGTGAACCAACTTTGGGCCGAAGCTGTGGTGCGGGAAAGAGAAGGCGGATCTATCGTCCTGTCCAAACATCTCTGGGGCGAAGCTAGCCGTGTTCAAGATTTACGGATGGTAGAGGACGAATTTGCCGAGGTTCTTACTGACAATTTTGCTAACCGTACTGGCAGAGTTTCGATGGACAGCATTAAGCTTTTGTTGAACCTCGACACATCCCGGATGACTAAAGATAATGCCCACCGCATCAAGGCGGCTATGGATCGTCTAGGCTGGGAATATGGTACCCATCGCCTGCACGATCTGTCTGGTGGGGATAGACGCCCCAAAAAGGGGTTCGCTCGGGGTAGTATTAACGAACGTGCCACTGAACTATTCGCAACCCAAAAGCATGGTGTAGTGGTCGTCGTCGAAGGTCGAGTGACACCGCCGGATACGCCGTTTTGAGGTTAGTGTTGCGGGTGGCGTTACCTGTTACCCGTAACTTGGCCATGTGCTGTTAGTTGTTCCAAAACGGGGGGGTGTTGCGGCCCCCCCGTTTTGTTTGTTACTGTTCAACCTAAAGTTACAGTTACAGGTAACATCCTTAGCCAAACATCAGCAGCGTATTAGCGCCGCGCTGGGCGCTTAATATCGTTTGCTGTGTGCAACCCCTGCCATTGGGCTGCCTACAGACTCAGCGGACGCCAGAGGACGCGCTGGGCACCTCTGCGCCGTGGTGGCCTGCCAACTAGGTTCATTGTCAGTTGGCCAACTAGCCCTGCACGTCCAGAGTCAGGGTTCGCCAACTACCACGCTCGGGATAATACTGAATTGTTCCAGTGAAACTGCCTCGGATCATCGCGCCAAATCCGTTCTGTGCATCGAAGTTTCCGATAACCTGATAAACGCAATCGCCAATGTGCCCGGTTCCCGAACCGTATCGACCGGGAAATTTTGCCGTAGACGGTGAGCGCAGAGAATTTCGCACGTCGGTTTGGATCATCACATATGCATGGCTTTTATTCTTGTCTGTACATTTGGAAAGGCGTTCTGCTTTGGCTTTTCTTGCGCGACGCTCGGCTTCCGCTGCATGGGCATCAGGGTCCAAGGTTCGGGCTTCAGTAAACCAGCGGTTTTCGTCAATGCTGCGAAGCTCGGCGAGATACGCAGCGGGATCAGTCTCACGAAGTTCGGCGAGACGAGCCTCTCGTTGTTCGCTCACTATCCCAGCGCCTTGGAGCGAAAAGAATGTCGCGACCGCCAGAAACAACAGAGCTTTTCCGCGATGCCGGAAGTGAGGGATACCAATGCCTGTTATCAAGGTGAATAGAAACAGTACGAAAAGCAGCATCGCCACAGCGGTTTGGATATCAGCGTCCTGTTTTTGCAATAGGTGAAGCGCAAATCCAAAGGCAATAAGTTCCAAGATCAGTATCTGGAATCGGATGAACCCGCCCACCGCAGACTTGCCAAGTTTTACGGCTCCATGATGATCTGCTGGCTTGGTGATAACCGTTTCAGTGTTTTGGTTGCTCGTGTTAGGTGCCGAAAGATCGTCAAGGTTGCTGCCACAGTGTTTGCATATAATGGCGGCGGCTTTGATTTCTTCCGCACAGAACGGACAGACTCGTGTTGAATTCTTCATGTGGCTCATTCTCTTTAACGAATTGAAAATTAACGAAACACTTCGCCGGTGGAGGCGTCGAGATACAAACGATTGGCGACTGTAGGTCCACCGCAATACATGAAGTATACGGGCCTCGGCTCAAATGAACCCGACCTCACCCATCCTCCATGTTCCATAAACTCGTTCGGTGTGCATGTGCCGTTCTGTACCAACTCGGTGGCAGCGATCAGGAATGCTTCGTAATGTCGCTCCAAATCATCCGACTTGGCGATCCAAGGTTCGGCATCCAATGCATGCGCTGCGTCTGCATACATCACGCCTGCAATCAAATACGAAAGTGCAATTATTCTGCTCATAGCGGCTCCTCAGCTCACGAAATCGGCCACCAGAGTTTCCTCTGGCAGCCGGGGAGTTCGTAAGCCGCCGTCAGACGACTGCGCTGGCCTTTAGGCCGGAGCCCTGGACATACGCCAGTGCCTCCCCGACCATAGGGTTCGAGGAGGTGCATCACGGTCTGCACCGACCGCTGACGGAGGGGTTACGACACCCCGAGATTGGAATTTTACCAATCCTGAACGCAGCCTAGCCCGGATGTCTGAAAATCGAAAGCGCAAACGTCACCTTGCGGGCTTGCCGAAGGTGTTGATTCCAGTGCTAAAATCGGTGTGCTGTCGAAGAAGGGTGGTGCCGCTGATAGGACTCGAACCTACGACCCCATCATTACGAATGACGTGCTCTACCAGCTGAGCTACAGCGGCATCCTTCTTTTTCCGCGGCCCTACTATGGCCCTACTAGTTACTTTGCGCCTTATCTAACCTGCTGGCTTCAAACGTCAATTGCGGATGGACCCGCTACTTACGAAGGACCTGCTCTACCAGCTGAGCTATTGAGGCAAGCGATGGTCCGTTTAAACGGTCGGGGTAGCGCGCGCAAGTCTTGATCTTTGTGATTTTTCCAGCAGCGATTCACAGTATCACACCGCCAACGCAACCAGATCTTTTGACCCGAGCCACGACGCCTGCAAGTTCTGACTGTGAAATTTCTGTAACGGCGCATTTCCCGGATTGTCGTGTCATCATTATTTCTATATTTCATGAAATATGATAGAACAAGTAACTGACCAACTTGCCATCCTCGGGCACCCGCAGCGCATCTCGGTGTTTCGCATGTTGATGCGACGTTTTCCTGACACTGTGCCCGCCGGAGAGCTGGCGGCAGAGCTGGATATCAAGGCCAGCACCCTGTCGAACTACCTGAACGCGTTGCAACGCTCGGGGTTGGTGACGCAGGAACGGTCGGGAACCTCTCTGCTCTATTCGGTCGATATGAAGAACGTGCAGCATATGCTGGATTTTCTGGTCCTCGATTGCTGCCGTGGCCGCCCTGATATCTGCATGCCTTTCAGCCAAGGAAGTGACACCATGACGGACCGCAAGTTCAATGTACTGTTTCTGTGCGTGGGTAACTCTGCCCGCTCGATCTTTGCCGAATCGCTGCTGCGCGAATTGGGCGGCGATCGGTTCAATGTATATTCCGCTGGAACCCAGCCAGCGACCGAGCTTAATCCAATTGCTGTTCAGGTGCTGAGCGACAAGGGGCACGATACCTCGGTCCTGCGTTCCAAGCATATGTCCGAGTTCGCCGCACCGGGCGCGCCCGAAATGGATTTTGTCTTTACCGTCTGCAACCAGGCCGCCAACGAAGAATGTCCGGCCTGGGAAGGCCAGCCGATCAGCGGCCATTGGGGCATGGTGGACCCGGTCAAAGCCACCGGTACCGATGCGGAAAAAAGCCTGGCTTTCCAGAATGCCTATGGCGCGCTGAAGCGCCGGATCGAGGCCTTTACCTCTTTGCCGGTCGAAAGCCTGGACAGGATCGCATTGCAAACTGCTGTCGATGACATCGGCAGAACGTCACTTGAGGACACGAAATGACGACTTACGCTGTAAACGGCCTGGGCCGGATGGGAAAACTGGTCCTGAAGCCGTTGCTGGAAAAGGGCGCAAAGATCGCCTGGACCAATGACGGGGTCGGCGACCCCGAGATGCACGCGCACCTGCTGGAGTTCGACACGGTACACGGGCGCTGGGACGCGGAGTTCTCGCACGACGCGGACAGCGTCACCATCAACGGCACCCGCCTGCCTTTTATCGGCACCAAGAGTCTGAACGATCTGCCACTGGATGGTGTGGACGTGGTGATCGACTGCACCGGTGTCTTCAAGACCGAGGCCAAGCTAGCCCCCTATTTCACAGCAGGTGTGAAAAAGGTTGTCGTCTCGGCTCCGGTCAAGGACGGTCCCACCGCCAATATCGTCATGGGCGTCAACGAAGACACCTATGACCCGGCCACGCATCACATCGTGACGGCAGCGTCTTGCACCACCAACTGTCTGGCCCCTGTGGTCAAGGTGATCCACGAAAACCTAGGCATCCGCCACGGCTCGATGACCACGATCCATGACGTGACCAACACGCAAACCATCGTGGACCGCCCGGCCAAGGACCTGCGCCGCGCGCGTTCGGCGCTGAATTCGCTGATCCCGACCACCACCGGCTCGGCCACCGCGATCACGCTGATCTATCCGGAACTGAAGGGACGGTTGAACGGCCACGCGGTACGAGTGCCTCTGCTGAACGCCTCGTTGACCGACTGCGTTTTCGAGGTGGAGCGCGAAACCACCGTCAAAGAGGTCAACGCCTTCTTCAAAGCCGCAGCCGAGGGCGAGTTGAAAGGCATTCTGGGATATGAAACGCGCCCGCTGGTCTCGACCGATTACACCAATGACGAGCGGTCTTCGATCGTCGATGCGCCCTCAACCATGGTGGTGGACGGGACGCAGGTGAAAATCTATGCGTGGTATGACAACGAGATGGGATATGCGCACCGTCTGGTCGATGTCGCGCTCAAGGTTGGAGCCTTGCTGTGACATCCCGGCCCGAAGGACTGTCGGCCTATTTTGCGGTCACGGCGGCCTATTGGGCCTTTATGCTGACCGACGGGGCGCTGCGGATGCTGGTGCTGCTGCACTTTCATACGATGGGTTTCTCGCCGGTTCAGTTGGCATATCTGTTTGTACTCTATGAAATCGCCGGGATGGGGACGAACCTTGTGGCGGGCTGGATCGCGGCGCGGTTCGGCCTGACTTCGACGCTGTATGCTGGGTTGGCTTTGCAGGTGGGGGCGCTGCTTGTTCTAACCCAACTAGACCCTAACTGGGCGATTCCGGCCAAAGTTGCCTTTGTGATGATCGTGCAGGGGGCCAGTGGGGTTGCCAAGGATCTGGCCAAGATGTCCTCGAAATCCGCCGTGAAACTGCTGGCGCCGACCGAAGGCAGCGGGCTGTTCCGCTGGGTCGCTGTTTTGACCGGCTCGAAAAACGCCGTCAAAGGCTTGGGCTTCCTGCTGGGGGCCGCTTTGCTGGCGACGCTGGGTTTTGTCTGGGCCACGCTGGCTATGGCGATCGTGCTGGCGATCATTCTGGTTGCTGTGATCCTGTTGATGCCACCCGGCCTGCCCAAGGGGCGCAAGGGAGCGAAATTCTCCGAGGTTTTCTCGAAATCGTCAAATGTGAACTGGCTGTCGGCAGCGCGGGTGTTTCTGTTCGGCGCGCGGGACGTGTGGTTTGTGGTCGGCATCCCGATCTATTTCTATGCGGTCCTGTCCGACGGCACCGAAGAAGGCAACCGCGCTGCGTTTTTTATGATCGGCACTTTCATGGCCGTCTGGGTTATCCTCTACGGAGCCGTTCAAGCCAGCGCACCCAAGATCCTGCGTGCGTCGGAGCGCAGCGAAGGCGACCTGATCTTCGCCGCCCGCAGCTGGGCCACTGCCCTATTCTGTGTTCCGGCAGCGCTGACGGTTGCAGTGCTGGTGTCCTCGGGTCCGCAGACATGGCTGACCGTCACGCTGGTTATGGGCCTGCTGGTGTTCGGGGCAATCTTTGCGGTCAACTCTTCGCTGCATTCTTACCTGATCCTGGCGTTTACTAAATCCGAACGGGTGACAATGGATGTGGGCTTCTATTACATGGCCAATGCGACGGGTCGCCTTGTGGGCACCGTGCTGTCCGGACTGACCTATCAGATCGGCGGGCTGGCATTGGTTCTGGGCACCGCCACCGTGATGGTCGCGCTGGCGGCGCTGACGTCGGGCAAACTGACCGATCAGACCACCGAGGCCTACTCATGAGCATTTTCGAACGCTACCTGACCGTCTGGGTCGCCCTTGCCATGGTTGGGGGCGTACTGATCGGTCTGGCCGCACCGGGTCTGGTCGGGTTGATTGCCTCGGCCGAGGTGTCCAGTGTAAATCTGGTGGTAGCTCTGCTGATCTGGGCCATGGTCTATCCGATGATGGTCAGCGTCGATTTCGGCGCGGTTGCGGGCGTGGCACGCCAACCGAAAGGGTTGATCGTGACACTGGTGGTCAACTGGTTGATCAAGCCCTTCACCATGGCGCTGCTGGCGGTGTTGTTCTTCGACTATGTCTTCGCACCGTGGATTCACCCCGAAGATGCAGCGCAATACATAGCCGGTCTGATCCTGCTGGGCGCGGCCCCCTGCACCGCGATGGTGTTTGTCTGGTCGCAACTGACCAAGGGGGATGCGACCTACACGCTGGTGCAGGTCTCGGTCAACGATCTGATCATGGTCGTGGCCTTTGCACCCATCGTCGCATTTCTGCTGGGGGTCACTGATATCGCGGTCCCGTGGCAGACTTTGGTGCTGGCGACCGTGCTTTATGTCGTGCTGCCCCTGATCGCGGGGTTGATCACGCGGTGGAAACTGGGCTCGCAAGACGCCATGGACGCGTTTTCGGCCAGGGTGAAACCGTGGTCGGTGCTGGGCCTGATTGCCACCGTTGTTATCCTGTTCGGCCTGCAGGGGCAGACCATTCTGGCGAAACCGCTGGTGATTGTCCTGATCGCCGTACCGATCCTGATTCAGAGCTATGGGATTTTCGCCCTGGCCTATGCAGCGGCCTATGCATTGAAAATCCCCCATCGTATTGCCGCCCCTTGCGCCATGATCGGCACGTCCAACTTCTTTGAGCTGGCGGTCGCGGTCGCCATCAGCCTGTTCGGATTGAACTCGGGCGCCGCCTTGGCCACCGTGGTGGGCGTTCTGGTCGAAGTGCCGGTGATGCTATCACTGGTGGCGTTCGCCAACCGCACGCGTGCCCGGTTCCCCGAACCTTCCGATTTCAACAGGCTGAGCACCAAGAAACTCAAACCTTAACGCGAGCACCGCAAGTGATCAGTGGGTCCCGCGCGGCACGAAATAGGGATCGATCAGAAGGGTTTCGCTCGCCTTGCCGGGCTCGGATAGCCGGCGTTCAAGCAAGTGGATCACGTGCTCGACCGACTGGTCGATGGGGTTGTTCACGGTGCTCAGATTGAAGGTGGGCCATCGGGCCATTTCGATATCGTCGAAGCCTACAATCGACAGCGCACCGGGTACATCCAGCCCGATTTCCCGCGCCGCGGTCAGCGCGCCGATTGCGCTGGCATCATTGGCACAGACCAGCGCATCCAGGCGGTGATCCCGCAGCAGTTTCATCGACGCTTTGTACCCGGCCTCGACGGTAAATTCCCCGGTCTCTTCCGCGATCAGGGATAACCCAACCTTTTCAAGGACAGCCAAAATACCCGCCCGGCGGTCAGCGGACGAAGCAAAGCAAGTCGCGCCTGCGATGTACCCGAAGCGTGTGCGTCCGCGATCAATAAGTGTTTGCGTCGCGATCCGCGTACCCTCGGCGTTTCGACAGCACACGTTATCGACCCCCGGCGCATCCACGATACGGCCGGATGAGATCATGGGGACGCCGAACTTGCTGCACTGCTCGACCAGCGGTCCGGGCATACTACCGCCGCGCAGAATCAGGGCGTCCAGCGGGTATCGCATCACCTGGTCAATTGCTGCTTCGGCGCGGTCATCACCGCCATCAATCAGAATCGGCCACTTGTTCAATGCGTTCAGCCGACCCACCAAACGGTTCACGAATTCGGAATCGTACGTACTGCGCATGTTGCCGACAAAAACTGCCACCAGATGCGACCGCCCCCCCTTTAACCCTGCCGCCAAAGCGTTGGGCTGATAACCCATGCGCGCGGCTATCTTATGGATTTTTTTTCTTTTGTTTACATCAAGATAAGCGCCCGGCGTAAAGGCGCGTGAGACGGCGGAACGCGACACTCCAGCCGCGTCGGCGACGGCTTGCGCCGTCACGCGGCGGGGCCTTTCGGCGGATTTGCTGCTGTCGTCTGTCACGCCAAATCTGTCCTCTTTTTTGGATTAATTTGTCAATATTGCTAGAAATCTTTCATCGAACTGTCATACGTTAACATTATGTGAGCACGTGTGCAGAATCCAGACACGGCTCGCCATGCAGGTCGGAGGGCTGCACGTTGAACAACGCTGCAGGAGAGCCTGCGCAACAACCTGGCATCTGTTGCCACCGGTCTCTTTGCTGCAAGGGGCCGAAATCGAACCGGAGGATCGAAATGACCAACCTGAAGTTTTGCGCAACAGCCGCAGCACTCGCGTTCACCGCGACTGCGGCCTTTGCAGAAACCGAAATCACCTGGTGGCACGCCCATGGCGGACAGTTGGGGGAAACCGTCAACAAGGTTGCCGAGAAGTTCAATGCTTCACAGGACGAATACAAAATCACTCCGATCTACAAAGGCAGCTACGAAGAGACGCTGACCGCAGGTATTGCGGCCTTCCGCGCCGGAGAACAGCCAAACATCATGCAGGTTTTCGACGCCGGTGCTGCCACCGTGATCGCCGCCAAAGGCGCGACCGTTCCGGTTCAGGACCTGCTGGCCGATAACGGCGTTGATTTTGATATCAACGACTACATCGCTGGTGTTCGCTACTTCTACGCCGACAGCGATGGCAAGATGATCGGCATGCCTTTCAACTCTTCGACGCCGATTTTGTATTACAACGTCGACGCGCTGGAAGCTGCAGGCGTGACGCCGCCGAAAACCTGGGAAGAGTTCCAATCGGCCACCGCTCCGGCACTGAAAGAAGCGGGTTACATTGCGCTCAGCCAGTCACACCTGCCGTGGATCTTTACCGAGAACTTCATGTCGCGTCATGACCTGCCGTTTGCAACCAACAACAACGGCTATGACGGTACCGACACACAGATTCTGGTCAATAACGATGCGATCAAGGCACATTTCACTGCCGTGAACGAGTGGAAAGACAACGGCCTGTTCGAATGGTACGGCACCGGTTGGGGTGACAACGCCAAGCCGTTCGAAGAAGGCAAAGTTGCCATGTGGCTGGGCTCGTCGGGTTCGTTTGGCGGTCTGCTGCAGAAAGACCTTGGCTTCGAATTCAGCGCAGTTGAGCTGCCCTATTGGGAAGCCGTGACCGCTGAGCCGACCCAAACCTTCATTGGTGGTGCTGCCCTGTTCGCGATGTCGGGCAAATCGGACGAGGAAAACAAGGCGACGGCCGAATTCTTCCGCTTCCTCACCGCGCCCGAAACCCAATACTTCTGGCATCAGGAAACCGGTTACGTACCGATCACCGAGGCCGCCTATGAGCTTGCCAAAACAGAAGGCCACTATGACCGTTTCCCGGCCGCCGAAGTTGGTGTGAACCAGCTGCAGGACAAAGCTGGCGAGAACACCAAGGGATACCGCATGGGCTTCTACGTCCAGATCCGCGACATCATGAACCGCGAATATGGCCGTATCCTGACTGGTGAAACCGACGTGGAAACCGCTTTCAAAACCATCGAAGAGGAAGCCAACGAACTGCTGGCCCGCTTCGCCAAGACCCAGGGTTAAGCTCCGGGATCACCCCCAGGGTGGTCGCGTCTTCTCGGCGCGGCCATCCCTTCTATTCTGAACGGACGGGTCATGAAACGCGCGGGCTTCGACAATATCTGGCTACCTGTGGCGCTGCTGCTGCCACAATTGATGATCATCGGCATCTTCTTCTACTGGCCTGCGGGCTGGGCGCTGCAATCATCGTTCTTTCTGCAGGACCCGTTCGGGTTCGGATCGACCTTTGTCGGGGCAGACAACTACACCTCGCTTATGGGCAATGATCAGTACAAGCGCATCGCATGGTTCACCGTTGTCTTTTCTGTCCTGGTCACCTTTTTCTCGCTGGCCATCGCGCTGTTGCTGGCGGTGAAGGCCGACAAAGTGCTGCGCGGGGCCAAGACCTATCGGACGCTGCTGATGTGGGTCTACGCCATTGCGCCGCCGGTCGCGGGCTTCCTTGGCATCCTGTTTTTCGACCAGAGCACCGGCCCGATGACCAAGTTCTTCCAGATGTTCGGCTGGGATTTCAAACTGGGCGTCGATTACAACGCCACCGCGACCGCAATGATCATCGTGTCGGTCTGGAAGCAGATTCCGGTGAACTTCATCTTTTTCCTGTCGGGCCTGCAATCCATCCCGCGTTCCGTGCGCGAGGCGGCGATGATCGACAACCGCTCGGCCACTGGACGGTTCTGGCAAGTCACCTTCCCCCTGCTGGCGCCGACCGCATTCTTCCTGTTGATCATCAACATCACCTATGCGCTGTTTGACACATTCGGCATCATCGACGCGCTGATGAAGGGCGAACCCGGCAACAACCCGATGACGTTGGTCTACAAGGTCTATCTGGACGGGTTCCGGGGTAATGACCTTGGCGGTTCCTCGGCGCAATCCGTTGTCCTGATGGTTCTGGTACTGATCCTGACCGTCTTTCAGTTCCGGCTGGTTGAACGCCGGATTCACTATACCTGAGGGGGCTTGTCATGGCTGACACAACGCTTGAAACAACCGCCGAGACCCGCCCCCGCCGCATTCGCTGGGAAACAGTCGGAGATCACGTCGTCCTGATCCTCGGCTCCCTGCTGATGATCCTGCCGCCGTTGCTGGCGCTGACCACAGCCAGCCACGATGCGGTGACGATCCACCGCGAAGGGTTGCAACTGACGCTGGGCGACGATCTGGGCAAGAATTTCCACGCTGCCATGCTTGAAAAGGGCGGCTTCACCCAGACGGTCGACGGCACATTGATGCTGATGAATTCGTTCATTCTGGGCATCGGTTTTGCGGTGGGCAAGATCATCATCTCGATGATGGCCGCCTATGCGATCGTCTATTTCCGCCTCCGCTTTGCCACGCTAGCCTTCTGGATGATCTTTACCACTCTGCTGCTGCCGCTCGAGGTGCGTATCCTGCCGTCCTACGAAGCGATTCAGAAGCTGGGCCTGACCAACACCTATACCGGCCTGATCGTGCCACTGATCGCTTCGGCGACCGGCACCTTCTTCTTCCGTCAATTCTTCATGTCCGTGCCTGAGGAACTGGCCGAGGCCGCCCGCATCGACGGTGCAGGCCCGTGGAAGTTCTTCATCGACATCCTCGTGCCCCTCAGCCGGACGATGATCGCGGCGATCTTCATCATCATGTTCGTCTTTGGCTGGAACCAGTATCTGTGGCCGACCCTGATCACCACCGATGAAAGCTTCTTCACCCTGGTCCGGGGCATCAAGCAGATCGTACTGTCCTATACTGACAGCCAGATCCCCGAACATGGGCAGGCTTTGGCGCTGGCCATCGTGGCGATGATCCCGCCTGTGGCCATCGTCATCTTTTTCCAGAACTGGTTCGTCAAGGGCCTCACAGAATCCGACAAATAAGGAATACGCGCATGGCTCAGGTTTCTTTAGAGGGCATCCGCAAGGTTTATCCCAACGGCTTTAAGGCGGTAGAAAGCACCAGCTTCACCATTCACGATGGCGAGTTCGTCGTTCTGGTCGGCCCCTCGGGCTGCGGTAAATCCACCCTGTTGCGGATGATCGCAGGGCTCGAGGATATCACCGAAGGTACTCTGAAAATCGGCGACCGGGTGGTCAACGATGTGGACCCGGCGGATCGGGACATTGCAATGGTGTTCCAGAACTATGCTCTGTACCCGCATATGACGGTGCGCAAGAATATCGGCTATGGGCTGAAGAACCGCGGCACACCGGCCGCGGAGATCGCGGCCAAGGTGGAAGACGCCGCCAAGATGCTGAACCTGACCGAGTACCTGGACCGCAAGCCAGCACAACTGTCCGGCGGTCAGCGTCAGCGCGTTGCCATGGGGCGCGCGGTGGTCCGCGATCCGGCATTGTTCCTGTTTGATGAACCGCTGTCGAACCTCGACGCCAAGCTGCGCAACCAAATGCGGATCGAGATCAAGGCCCTGCAGCGCCGCCTTGGCACCACTGCGGTCTACGTGACCCACGATCAGGTCGAGGCGATGACGATGGCGGATCGCATCATCGTTCTGAATGCAGGTCAGATCGAACAGATCGGCACCCCGTATGAAATCTATCACAACCCGGCCTCGACCTTTGTTGCATCCTTCATGGGCGCACCACCGATGAATCTGATCGAGGCTGAGGTGGCTGAACAGCAGGTCCGGATCAACGGGTATGACGGGCTGATGCCCGCCCCCGCCGCCTATGTCGGCCCCGTCACAATGGGCATCCGACCCGAGGATGTAGAACTGGACGATCAGGGTTCCGTCA
The DNA here is from genome assembly GCF_056542405.1 of Ruegeria sp. AD11(2025). Taxonomy (NCBI): domain Bacteria; kingdom Pseudomonadati; phylum Pseudomonadota; class Alphaproteobacteria; order Rhodobacterales; family Roseobacteraceae; genus Ruegeria; species Ruegeria sp. AD11(2025). Next base: position 25,058 of record NZ_JBQFZU010000006.1, read on the forward strand.
CGTTCCGTGTCGACATTCTTGAAGAACTGGGCGCCCACCGCCTTTTGCACGGCGCGATCGCGGATCAGCCCTTTACTGTGATGGTCGGCAAGGACCACGAAGTTCAAACCGGTGAGATCCGCGTCACCCTCAAGCCAGACGCTCTTAGGCTGTTCGATGTGGAAACGGGAAAAGTCCTTTGATTACTGAAATATTGAAGGTTCTTCCCGCTGTGACTCCGGATCAGCGTCAGGAAATTCTGGACGCGCCACGCACGTCTGAGGCTCACCGGGGCCTGTTGTCCGGCCTGCCCGCCATGAACGCTCTGCAGGTAGGGGGTGACGCTTCGGCTACGCAGTTACCCGCGCAATTCACCGTGGCCGCCTGGAATGTGGAACGCTGTCTGTTCCCCGAAGACACCGCCGCCCACCTGAAACCGATCATTCCGGACGTTGTTCTGTTGTCTGAGGTTGATTACGGCATGGCCCGCACCGCGCAGCGCCACACTACCGAAGAGATGGCGCGCGCACTGGGCATGGTCTACGCCTTCGGGGTCGAATTTCACGAGCTCGACCTGGGCGGCCCGACCGAACGATCCTTCTGCACCGATGCGTTCAACGAATGGGGCTGGCACGGCAACGCGATCCTGTCTTCGGTCCCGTTTGAACGCACTGCCCTGATCCGTCTGGACGATCACGGCCACTGGTTCACGCCCGAGGCCGGCGCGGTCGACCCCGATCAACCCCGTGTCGGCGGTCGAATGGCCATCGCCGCAGTGATCCCCGGTGCCAGCGGCCCTGTCTGCGTGGTCTCGACACACCTGGAAAGCAACGCGGACACGGCGCACCGGCATGCTCAGTTTGAACGGTTGCTGCAAACCGTGGATGCTTTTGCACCCGGTCTCCCGGTTCTCATCGGCGGAGACCTGAACACCGGCAACCACCTTCCGCCCGATTTCGACTGGCGGCAGGAAACCCTGTTCGATCTGGCCGAGGGTCACGGCTATTCCTGGGCTTTCACCCCGCCGGGGCACACGACGCGGCCAAGCCTGATCACCCCGCACCCGAACCGCAAAATGAAACTGGACTGGCTGGCAGGTCGCGGATTCGCACCTGTCGAAAGCGGGCTTCTGACCTCTATTTCCGCCTCAGGCACCCCCTTGTCGGACCACGATTGCGTCTGGAGCACCATTCGCCTGCAGAACGAAACAGCCTGAAACTGGCGACCCCGGCAGGATTCGAACCTGCAACCTGCCCCTTAGGAGGGGGCTGCTCTATCCAGTTGAGCCACGGGGCCGCGCAAGGCCCTCTGTAACGCGGTTTTTTTCGGTTGTCATGAGTTTTGCACAACAGTTGTAAAACGCGTCCTGTTCACGCTACCATCAGGCAAAACAACAGTGCAGGTGCCCTCCGTGACCACAGAAACAAAACGCCCGCTTACCCTTCGTGATGTCTCGGAAGCGTCTGGAGTGTCAGAGATGACGGTCAGCCGGGTTCTGAGAAACCGGGGCGACGTGTCCGACGCCACCCGCACACGCGTTCTGGCCGCCGCGAAAGAGCTTGGATACGTACCCAACAAGATCGCAGGCGCGCTGGCCTCAAGCCGGGTGAATCTGGTCGCGGTGATCATCCCGTCACTGTCAAACATGGTCTTCCCCGAGGTTTTGACCGGCATCAATCAGGTGCTGGAAGATACCGAATTGCAGCCCGTGGTCGGCGTCACCGACTATTTGCCCGAAAAGGAAGAAAAGGTCCTGTACGAGATGCTCTCGTGGCGGCCTTCGGGGGTGATAATCGCAGGGCTGGAGCATACCGAGGCCGCCCGTGCCATGCTGGATTCGGCAGGTATTCCGGTGGTTGAAATCATGGATACCGATGGCAAACCGGTGGACGCAATGGTTGGCATCTCGCACCGCCGGGCCGGGCGCGAAATGGCTGAGGCGATTCTGAAAGCGGGTTACGAACATATCGGTTTCATGGGCACCAAGATGCCGCTGGACCACCGCGCGCGGAAACGTTTTGAAGGCTTCACCGAAGTTCTCGGCAAGAACGGTGTCGAGATCGAGGATCGCGAGTTCTATTCCGGAGGTTCGGCCCTTGCCAAAGGGCGTGAGATGACACAGGCCATGCTGGATCGCTCTCCGGATCTGGATTTCCTTTATTATTCCAACGACATGATTGGCGCGGGCGGACTGTTGTACCTGCTGGAACAGGGCATCGACATACCGGGGCAGATCGGCCTGGCCGGGTTCAACAATGTCGAGCTGCTGCAAGGCCTGCCGCGCAAGCTGGCCACGATGGATGCCTGCCGGTTGGAGATTGGACGGAAGGCGGCTGAGATCATCGCCCGGCAATTGGCCGATCCGGAAGCCGAGATCGACACCCGTGTGACCCTGACCCCCAAGATCAGCTTTGGTGACACTCTGAAACGGCGCTAATGCCATGGCGTTGCCACGGCTGGACAACAAGGCGGCTCGTGCTCTGTTTATGGACCGTCACGCGCTGGCCGAACAGCCTTCGGGTGGGGCCAAGGGTGCGGACCTGCTGGACCTGATACACCGGCTGGGTTTTGTGCAGCTGGACAGCATCAACACCGTCGCCCGCGCCCATGACATGATCCTGTTTTCGCGGCGGTCTTCTTACCGCGCGAAAAACCTCAAACGTCTATATGAGCGCGACAAGGCATTGTTCGAACACTGGACCCATGACGCAGCAGTCATTCCGATGGAGTTCTATCCGCACTGGCACCTGCGGTTTCAACGGGATGCCGATCTGCTGAAATCTCGCTGGAAGAACTGGCGTCGCGACGGGTTTGAACAGCAATTTGCCACTGTCCTGCAACATATCCGCGACCACGGGCCGGTATCGTCCTCCGATGTGGGTAAAGACGAAAAGAAAGGATCGGGCGGTTGGTGGGACTGGCACCCCTCGAAAACTGCGCTGGAGTTTCTGTGGCGGTCGGGGGCCCTGACGGTGATTGGCCGCAACGGGTTTCAGAAACGCTATGACCTGACGGAACGGGTGATCGACACGCATCTGTGCCCGGGCAACATGCACTGCGATGCCGAGGCAACCGCGGACTGGCTGTGCAATGCCGCGCTGGACCGGCTGGGCTTTGCCACGTCCGGAGAGCTGGCGGCGTTTTGGGACACGGTCAGCGTGTCCGAGGCGAAAACTTGGTGCCAACAGGCTCTAACACGCAGGGATTTAGAGGAAATCGAAGTGACCTGCGCCAACGGGCAGGTGCGGAAACTGCTGGCCCGACCAGGGCTGACCGAGACTGACCTGCCCGCATCACCGGGCCGTATCCGGGTTCTCAGCCCGTTCGACCCCATGCTGCGCGACCGCAACCGGGCCGAACGGCTGTTCGGCTTCCGCTATCGGATCGAGGTCTTCGTCCCTGCCGCCAAGCGGACCTACGGGTATTATGTCTTCCCTCTGCTGGAGGGCGACCGGATGATCGGCCGCATCGATATGAAGGCGCAGCGTGACCGGGGTATTCTGCAAGTCAGCGCACTGTGGCCGGAACGATCCGTGCGCTGGTCGGATGCCCGTACTCGGCGGCTGCAATCGGAACTGGACCGGGTCCGCCGGTTTGCCGGGCTGGATGACGTAGAATTTGAAACAGACTGGCTGAAAGACCCTAAATAAGTTCTATTCTGCATCCGTCAGTGTCAATTGGATCGGCTGCAACCCATCAATACCACCGTCTATCACATCGCCTGCCTGCACCGGGCCGACACCGGCAGGTGTGCCGGTCAGGATCAGGTCTCCGGACCGCAGGTGGTAGTAGCCGGGCAGATGGCCGATGATCTCGTCAATCTTCCAGATCAGATCGCTCAGCGTTGCATCCTGGCGGATTTCACCATTCACGCTCAGATGAATGCGGGTGGCATCTTGCGGCGACCAGTCCGCCGCACGAGTCAGCGGCGCAAACACAGTTCCGGCCTCAAGGTCCTTGCCCAGATCCCAGCGACGCTGCTTGTTTCGCTCGCGGATCTGCAGGTCGGGGCGGGTCATGTCCAGCGCACAGCCATAGGCGTAAACCGCATCCCAAGCCTGCGTACTGGTGGCGCAGAAGACGGGTTTGCCAAGGGCCACCGTCAATTTCATCTCGTGATGAAAATCCCCGGTGCCCGGCGGATACGGCAAAGTCGCCCCGGTCAGCACCGCATTTGGGGCGGATTTGGTGAAATAGAACGGAGCCTCACGATCGACCCCGTGCCCCATTTCGGCCGCGTGTATCGCGTAGTTGCGTCCGACACAGAAGATCCGCCCCACCGGATACGCCGCCTGCTGCCCTTGAACCGGAATTGCAATCGGTTCGGGAAGAGAAAACACAGTGACTGGCATCATGGCTTCCATTTATTTCAGGCAGCCCGCTTCTTGGTGCCGCTATCGGGTAGGGCAAGACTCTCGGTATTGCGCATGCCCAAGTGCAGCAGAACAAACTGTCAGTCCAAGAAAACTTGAGCAATATCTGTCACAATCCAGGCGTTCTGCCTTGGAAACCACCGGAACAGTTCTAAATTGATGAGTGGCAGAGCGATTTCGCCGACTAATCGGGGTACGGCGCGCTCTGGCCGCCGCTCACAAGTACGGCGGGTAAACATGCACCCGTCTGGACGTGAAGACATCCTATAATCCCGCGAACCACGCGGCGTTACCGGGTGCGAATACTTCAGAGAACTACGGCCAAAGACTTTACCCCCAAAGACTTTGCGTCAGAGAGCCGGGTTATTCGGTCCGGCACGTTTTCTGAAGCGCAGGCCGGACCGTCGGTATCTATCCGACGCAACCGGCCTCGGGCCAGGCACATAATCCAGTACACGTCTGGCCGCCCCGCCGGAGATAATACCTTTCTCCGGCGGGGTTCGAAGGTGAGGCGTCACGTTTCCAGATCACGCAGTTCATTCAACAGATCTAGCAGCGTCTCATGCCGTTCCGGGCCCAGCTTGGTGCGCAAATCCTCGGCCAGATGAATGGTCACCTGTATGTTGTCGCGGATAATCTGCTTTCCCTTTGCCGAAATGTCGACGATCTGCCTGCGCCTGTCACCGGGGTGGACTTCCCTTAGGATCAGGCCCTTGACCTCGAGCTTTTGCAGAATGCGGGTAAGGCTGGGCAACAGCAGGCACGCCCGGTCCGCAAGATGGGTCGGCTCTTGCGGTCCTTCCTCTTCCAGAACGCGCAACACGCGCCATTGCTGTTCGGTTACACCGACATCCGCCAGCATCTTGCGAATGGGCCCCATGACCCGTTCTCTGGCCCGAAGTAATGCAATGGGCAATGAACGTGACGTCAATGGTACTTCATTGGTCATAGGAAATTCTCGCCGAATTCCGGCTGCACTGCAACGGGCCAATCCGTTTTTCTGGGTGTTTATGCGGATTTAGCCCAAAATAGACACTGAATTGTCATGCGCACTTTACTGTGTTCAGGGCTATTGAAAGGGTACATGATCGAAAGATCGTTGACCTTAGGCCACGGATGACCATCACTGTCGGCGGAGTAAAATCCGGCCAGGTAAGACGTGCGCCGGGTCAATAATGAGGTCTGCGATGAAGTGGGATGAGTTCACTGACTGGGGTAAGAAAATTACCGAATGGGCGCAGGATTACCACCTGACCGTGGGTGACAGGCCCGTTCGCGCCCGGACCGAACCGGGCGAGGTTCTGGACGCCCTGCCCGCCCAGCCACCGGAACAGGCGCAGGCGATGGAGGATATCTTTCGCGATTTCGAGGATATCGTGATGCCGGGGATCACCCATTGGCAACACCCTCGGTTTTTCGCCTATTTCAATGCGAACACGTCGCCCCCGTCGGTTTTGGCCGAGTTTCTGACCAGCGCCATCGCGCCGCAATGCATGTTGTGGCAGACCTCGCCCGCCGCGACCGAGATGGAAACGCGGATGATGGACTGGCTGCGTCAGGCGCTGGACCTGCCCGAAGGGTTTGCCGGCGTCATTCAGGACTCAGCCTCCTCGGCGACGCTGGCGGCGGTGCTGACCATGCGGGAAAAGGCGTTGAACTGGCAGGGAAACCAGCAGGGTTTGTTCGGACAGAAGCCGTTGCGTGTTTATTGCTCGGCCGAAGTACATACCTCGGTGGATCGCGCCATTTGGGTGGCCGGGGTCGGACAGGACAATCTGGTGCGCATCCCGATCAAGGGAGACTGGCGCGGCATGGGCCCCGAGGCGCTGGAAACGGCGATTCAAGCCGACTTAGACTCTGGTCTACAGCCCGCGGGTGTCATTCTGTGTGTCGGGGGAACCGGCACCGGGGCGACCGATCCGGTGGATGAATGCCTGAAGATCGTGCAGAAATACGGGCTGTATTCCCATGTTGACGCGGCTTGGGCGGGGTCGGCGATGATCTGTCCGGAATACCGCCACTATTGGCCCGGGATCGCGCAGGCCGACAGCATTGTGTTCAACCCGCATAAATGGCTGGGCGTGCAGTTCGACTGTTGCGCACATTTCCTGAAGAACCCCGACGATCTGGTGCAGACGCTGGCGATCAGCCCGGAATACCTCAAGACGCACGGCAAGGACGGGATCATCAACTATTCGGAATGGTCAGTGCCTCTGGGCCGCCGGTTCAGAGCGTTGAAACTGTGGTTCGTGCTGCGCGCCTATGGGTTGGAGGGGCTGCGCGAAAGACTGCGCAACCATGTCAACTGGTCCATTGACCTGCATGACCGGCTGGCGGCTGCGCCGGATTTTCAAATCGTCACTCCGCCAATGTGGTCGCTCTGGACCTTCCGCTACATACCCGATGGGCATACGGACCTGGACGATCTGAACTTGCGTTTGATCAACTCGATCAACGATGATGGCCGCATCTATCTAACCCAGACCCGCGTCGATGGTGATCTGGTGATCCGCTTTCAGGCCGGTCAGTTCGAAACCACCGAGGATGACGTCCGCATGGCCTATGATGTTATCACCGAAATCGCCCGCTCACTTACCTAGAGGTTCCCATATGGCTGCACCTGATAACTCGTTTAAACAGGCTCTAATAAAAGGAGATCAGTTGATCGGCTGTTGGAGCAGCTTTGCCGAACCCGTCGTGGCTGAGATCATGGGCACCGCAGGATTCGATTGGCTGGTGATCGATGGCGAGCACGCGCCGAATGACATCCGCTCGCTGCGGGATCAGCTGATGGCGCTTGCCGCCAGCCCCTCGCACCCGGTGGTGCGGGTGCCGGTGGGCGACACCGCACTGATCAAGATGGTGCTGGATATCGGCGCGCAGACCATTCTGGTGCCAATGGTCAACAGCGTCGAACAGGCACGCGAGTTGGTGCGGGCCTGCCGATATCCGCCCGTAGGCCTGCGCGGGGTCGGTGCCGGGGCGGCACGGGCTACGGGTTATGGCTCGGTCTCGGACTATATTCAGACCGCGGATGAGCAGATTTGCCTGCTGGTGCAGGTGGAAAACCGCGCCGGGATGGCGGCACTGGACGACATTCTGCAGGTTGATGGCGTCGATGGCGTGTTCATCGGCCCGGCGGACCTGTCCACCGATATGGGATTTCAGGGCAACAGCGCCGCGCCCGAGGTGCGCGCCACCATCGCCGATGCAATCGTGCGGATCAAAGCCGCGGGCAAAGCGCCCGGCATTCTGGGCACCAATGACGAAACCAATCAGGCTTATCTGGAGATGGGTGCACAGTTTCTGGCGGTTGGGATTGATGTGATGCTGCTGGCGCAAGCCGCAAGGGCACTGGCTGCTAAGTGGAAGGCAAAATAGCGCGCTAACCCTGCATTGCAGCAGCAGCCTGCGCGTAACCGCCCGAAGCCCCGTCAACGAAATGCACATGGTCGTCCCGCATCGCCGAGGGCACAAAACAGGTCATCATCGCCTCGTCCTGTGCGTGCAACCCATAGCGGACCTTGCCCTGTTCGCGCGCCTGTTCCAGCATAATCCTGATTTGCTTGAGCGTCGCCGGATCGCAATCCAGTGTCATCTTCAGCCCGTCATCAAACTTGCGGAAGTCTGCGTTCCGACTGACCATATGTTTATAGTGGCCGGGATCGAACTCACCCAACCGCTTACCGGTTTTGAACAACAGCGCGATGAGCAAGTTCTGCCCCAGCAGCTTTATCCTTTGCCCAAGCAGGTTACGCCCAGCGCGGGAGACACGCGCGTCAAGCTCGACATCCGGGGGTGGCCAACTGATCGGAGGGCCGTTTTCCGGCACCGGGTGGCCGGCACGCTCCAACCGTTCCGAGGCGGTCAGAACCGACCGGGCCAGATCGGCAAAGTCGCTCTCGGTCGCTTTCTGCGTCGGCTGCACCACCAGCGACACGATCTGCCCATGACGCGCCTTGCTGTTGGACCAGCGGCAGGACAGGCCGGTCAGATCAGGCAGTGCGCCCGGTTCGGCGGGCGGCACTTCGAACGCACCGGATTTCATCTGGGTTTCGGCCCAGACCAGCCCGCCGCCCGAGAACATGGCGTAATCCACCCCGTCCGAGGGCGCATAGCGCGCCACTCGCAAGTCCCGGCCCGCCAAGCGGATTTCGGATACCGGCACCAATGCCCCGCGCAATGCGATCGAGAACTCTTCATCGGCCCAGCGCCGCAGCTCGGCCAGCACCGTGCGGGCGGTATCGACGGCGCTTGCGGGGATCGCAAACCCGGCGCCATCGCCACCGAAAACATAGGGAAACTCCTGCCCCTTCAGCGCGTTTATCATGGCCGAGATCACCGCCGCGCCCACCATGTTGACGGTTTTGTAACGACCCCTTGCAATCTCACCGGTGGAATCGACGATATCGGCCACGCCCAGCGCCCAGTCACCCGGCACGGGCGTAAACCGCGCTGGTTGCGCCAAACTGGTGAAGTCCCGCTGTCGGGGAAGGCTGTCATAAAAGGCGGCCTGTGCGTCTTTCATCGGCACCTCGGGATCATGGGTATCGGAACAAATAGCCCGAATGTGAACGCTGTCCGGTGAAAACAGTATAACACACAAGCTTGTGTGGCGCACCGGGACGTGCCAAGCGTTTCTGCGCAGCTTGGGGGAGAAGGGGCGGTTCATGAAGGCAGGTCTGGTAGTGTTGTGCCTGGGCTATGTGCTCAGCCAGTTCTTTCGCGCCTTTCTGGCGGTGCTGAGCGTTGATCTGGGCCGCGATATCGGCGCCACGCCCGAGGATCTGGCCTTTGCCTCGGGGCTTTGGTTTCTGGTTTTTGCCGCCATGCAGTTGCCAGTGGGCTGGGCACTGGATCAGATCGGGCCGCGCCTGACAGCAGCAGTTCTGTTGCTGGTCGGCGGCGCGGGCGGCGCGGCACTGTTTGCCGTGGCCAGTACACCGTTTCATGTCGCTGTCGCCATGGGGTTGATCGGTGTCGGGTGTTCTCCGGTGCTGATGGCATCTTACTACATCTTTGCGCGGGAATACCCGCCCGCGCGCTTTGCGACGTTGGCGGCGGTGATGCTGGGCGTGGGCTCGGTGGGCAATCTGGTGGCCTCCTACCCCACCGCGCTGGCGGTCGAGCTGATGGGGTGGCGCGCGACGATGTGGGTGCTGGCGCTGTTCTCGGGTGCCATTGCGCTGGGCATCTGGATCACCGTGCACGATCCAAAACGGGTTGAGACCGAGCACCGGGGGTCTGTGCTGGACCTGCTGAAGGAACCCGCGCTTTGGGCGATCCTGCCGCTGATGCTGGTGGCCTATGCGCCCGCGGCGGCCACGCGTGGGTTGTGGGCCGGGCCATATCTGAGCGATATCTTCAAACTCAGCACCACCCAGATCGGTACGGCGACGCTGATCATGGGGGCGGCGATGATTGCGGGCACCTTTGCCTATGGTCCGCTTGACCGGATGCTGGGTACGCGGAAATGGGTGATCTTCGGCGGTAATGCGCTGGGCACGGCGGCGCTGGTGCTGCTGTGCCTGTGGATCGACAGCGCGGTCTGGCTGTCAGTACTGCTGATGGCGGTGATTGGCTTCCTGGGGGCCAGCTTTCCGGTCATCATGGCGCATGGCCGCGCCTTTGTGGCTCCGCATCTGGTGGGGCGGGGCATGACCCTGCTGAACCTCTTTGGGATTGGCGGCGTTGGCATTGCGCAATTCGTCACGGGACGCATCCATGCGGCCACAGTGGACATCAGCCCGACCGCGCCCTACACAGCGATATTCGGCTTTTTCGCGATCACGCTTGCCATTGGCTGCGTGATCTACCTATTCAGCCGCGACAGCGTCGACTGACGCTGAAACCGTCAGGAGCACCCATGTCCGACCCGCGCGTCATTGCCCCCAATCTAAAACGCAGGCTTTCGGGCGTGACGGCGACGATTGCCCGGCTGGTGCCGCTGCAGGTTCAATGGATCGACATCGCCGCGACGGGGCCGGGCCTGCCATCGGACATCCCGCATATCCCTCTGGGCCGCCTACCCTTTCTGTCGCGCAAAACCCAGCGTGTCTGGCACGCCCGCCGAAACACCGAGATGCTGCTGGGCCTGTTCCTGCGCAACATCCTGCGGCTGAAGCTGAAACTGCTGTTCACCAGCGCCTCGCAACGGGTCCACACCGGTTACACCAAATGGCTAATCGAGCAGATGGACGCGGTGGTCGCCACCTCGCGCAAGACGGCCGGGTATCTGGAGCGCGACGCGCAGGTGATCATGCATGGCATCAACCTGCAGGAATTCACTCCGCCCGAAGACAAATCCGCTGTTCGGGCAGAACTGGACCTGCCCGAAGGCCTGTTGCTGGGCTGCTATGGCCGCATTCGCCACCAGAAAGGCACCGACGCCTTCGTTGATGCGATGATCGGCCTGTGTGGCCGCTTTGAAGACGTGCACGGCATCGTCATGGGCCGCGCCACCGAGAAACACACCGACTTTCTGGCCGAACTGAAAGACAAGGTCGCCAAGGCGGGCCTGTCCGACCGTATCCTGTTCAAACCCGAGGTGACCGTGGACCAGATCGCCGAGTGGTATCAGGTGCTGGATCTGTTCATCGCCCCGCAACGGTGGGAAGGGTTCGGCCTCACCCCATTGGAGGCGATGGCTTGCGGCGTGCCGGTTGTCGCCACCGATGTGGGCGCGTTTTCCGAGATTGTCACCAACCCGCCGCTAGGCCGCGTGGTGGAGCCCGGTGACATCCCCGCCTTGGCTGATGCCGCCGCCGAAATGCTGACCGACCGCGATTCCCTTACGCAATCCGGCATCGCCGCCCGCGCCCATGTCGAGCAGAATTTCGATATATATGGTGAGGCCAAGACCCTAGTGGCGCTTTACGAACGGCTTCTGAACGACGCCTGACGCTCCTTGCCGCGTAAAATCGGCGTCATTGGGGGAATATCGCCCCGAAAACCCTTTTTTCTTTCTCGCCGCGCGGCTATGAACGCGCGTCCTTAACTTTGGAGACATGAAATGGGCTATCGCGTCGTTGTCGCCGGCGCCACGGGTAACGTGGGCCGCGAAATGCTGAACATCCTGGCGGAACGCCAGTTCCCGGTCGATGAACTTGCCGCCCTGGCAAGCCGTCGTTCGCTGGGTACCGAAGTAAGCTTTGGCGACAAGACACTGACGACCCAGGACATCGACACCTTCGATTTCACCGGCTGGGACATGGCTCTGTTTGCCATCGGCTCAGACGCAACCAAGACGTATGCCCCCAAGGCGGCAGCGGCTGGCTGCGTGGTGATCGATAACTCGTCGCTCTATCGCTATGACCCGAAGATTCCGCTGATCGTGCCGGAATGTAACCCTGAGGCGATCCACGACTACAAGAACAAGAACATCATCGCCAACCCCAACTGTTCGACTGCGCAGATGGTTGTCGCGTTGAAGCCCCTGCACGACCGCGCCAAGATCAAGCGCGTTGTGGTGTCGACCTATCAGTCGGTCTCGGGCGCCGGTAAAGAGGGTATGGACGAGCTGTGGGATCAGACCAAAGCGGTCTACAACCCCACCACCGAGGTTGAACCGAAGAAGTTCCAGAAGCAGATCGCCTTCAACGTCATTCCGCAGATTGACGTCTTCATGGAAGACGGCTCGACCAAGGAAGAGTGGAAGATGGTTGTGGAAACCAAGAAGATCGTCGATCCGTCGATCAAGGTCACGGCAACCTGCGTCCGCGTTCCGGTCTTCGTTGGCCACTCTGAGGCTGTGAACATCGAGTTCGAGGAATTCCTGGACGAAGACGAAGCCCGTGACATCCTGCGCGAAGCACCGGGCATCATGGTGATCGACAAGCGCGAGGCCGGCGGCTACGTCTCGCCGGTCGAATGTGCGGGCGATTTCGCCACCTTCATCAGCCGCATCCGTCAGGACTCGACCATTGAAAACGGCATCAACCTGTGGTGCGTCTCGGACAACCTGCGCAAGGGTGCTGCACTGAACGCAGTGCAGATCGCCGAATTGCTGGGTCGTGAAGTACTGAAAAAGGGCTGAACCCGTTCCAACAGAAATGCCACAAGGGCCACCAAATCCGGGTGGCCCTTTTTCTTTTTCTTGTAGTGAAATAAAGCGCCTGCAACCTTTGCGGGTAGCCGGAACCTTTTCTCTGCGAGCACTTATGAAAAACCTGTTTTATCTGTTGGCGCTTGCCCCGACGTTGCTGTCTGCCGAAACTTTCACAATCGACACCAAAGTCAGCGAAGTGACAGTATACCCACAAGGAGTCGAAGTTCTTCGAACCGGAAGCTATTCGATCCCTGCCGGCACACATCGGCTGGTACTGTTGGGCGTCCCGGCCAGTGATCCGGATACCCAGTTGTCAACGATGCAGGTTCAGGCCGATGGGCTCAGCCGATCCGCGCTCATTGTTCGCGGAGATGATGTGCCCTGGCATGACTACGTCAGCGATGAGGTCAAACAGGCCGAGGATCGCGTCACTGATATCGAAAACCAGATCGCGGCGGTAGAGGACAGGGCCGAAACTGCGCGGCTCAGGGCCGAGGCGGCCCGTCATAAGATCGCATTCCTGTCCAATCTGGGCCGGAACGAGGGTCTGGCAGGTTCAGATGCTGAAAACCTGCGCAGAATTGCTCAAATGGTTGGAGAAGAATCTCTGAACGCCGAGAACACTGCCCAAACCGCCGAAATCGAAGCACGCAAAATCGAAGAGAAACTGGTCGATCTGGAAGAGCAACTGGACGCAGCACAAGCCGATCTGGCTGCCTTGCTGCCAGAAACGGACGAGCGACTGTTCATCGCTGTGGACGTCACTGCCAAAGCGGCGTCCGAGGGCGCTATTTCCCTGTCTTACATCGAATTCTACAACGCGGAATGGCAACCCGGGTACGAATTTGATCTGAAGACCACAGACACGCCCGAAGTCCGGATCGACCGACGCGTTCTGGTGACGCAGGAGACTGGCGAGAACTGGCAGGACGTCAGGCTTAGCGTGTCGACACTTCAACCCGTTGGGCAAAACAGCGCATCGCGTATCTTTTCCCAACGCAGGTCAATCAGCGAATACGTTGCAAATCTTGAAGAACCAGTTGTCGAAGCCCCGGTGGTGGTGGAGGAAACTGCGGGCTTTGCACCCGATCCCGCATCCGTTCAGGGCACCGGCATTACCTATACCTTGTCCGAGCCGATCTCGATCGCGAGCGGGTCTGAAATTGCCGAATTCGCCCTGGACAGCATGACCCAGTCGGTTGAACTGTTTGCGCTGGCAAACCCACGTCGCGATGAAACGGCGTATCGCACAGCACGTTTCACCAATCCTTACGACCAGATGTTGCTGTCGGCGAACTATGCCAGATGGCGGGTCAACGGAGTGTTGGTGGCAGCGGACAGCACCGCAAGCATTGGTCCACGGGAAGAGGTTGAGATGGGGTTTGGCCCGCTTTACGCCCTGACCGTCAACCGCAACATCCTGGGGCGTAGCCAAGGCGATGTTGGTCTTATTTCACGCTCCAATCAAAGTCAGGAACGCGCCCAGATTAAGATTGAAAATCTGACAGGCGAAACCTGGCCGCTCCGCATTTTGGACCGCGTGCCTTTTTCCGAACAGGACGATCTTGAGATCACCTGGACTGCCCAGCCGAAACCAAACGAAGAAAACGTAGACAACCGGCGCGGCATTCTGGCATGGGAGCTGGAGCTGGCGCCGGGTCAATCGGAGACGATTCAATTGGATACCAAACTCAGTTGGCCCGAAGGAATGGAGCTGCACTGATTCGCTCCATCCCATGTCACCTACAGCGCCTGCCCCTCCTCATCAAAAAACTGAAGCTTTTCAGGCGCAAAGTGCAGGCCGATCTTTGCTCCGGCCTTGATCTCGGTATCGCCACCAAGGCGGACGGTGACTTTCTCCTCGGTGCCGCAATCGACAATGACGAACATATCGGCACCGAGGTATTCGACCACCTCGACCAGCCCGTCGCTGTGGCCCGCGCCGGGTTCGACCACACTGATATGCTCCGGGCGAATGCCCAGCATCGTGGCCGTACCGGTGCGGTCGAAAGGTCCGCTGCCGCCGTTTTCCAGTTGGAACTGGTCACCTGACACGGTGCAGGGCAGGACGTTCATTTTCGGGCTGCCGATGAACTGTGCCACGAACAGGTTGGCGGGGCGCTCGTATAGCTCACGCGGCGTACCGACCTGCGCGATTTTGCCGAATTCCAGCACGACGATGCGGTCGGCCAGGGTCATCGCTTCGACCTGATCATGGGTCACATAGATCATGGTGCGATTGAGGCTCTGGTGCAGCTTGGCGATCTCATACCGCATCTCGACCCGCAAAGCGGCGTCGAGGTTGGACAGAGGCTCGTCGAACAGGAATGCGGTGGGGTCGCGCACGATCGAACGCCCGATCGCCACGCGCTGGCGCTGCCCACCGGACAGGTCCTTGGGGCGACGTTCCAGATATGGTTCCAGCTTGAGCACTTCGGCGGCCTTGCCCACACGCTCGGTTATCTCGGCCTTTGGAACACCTGCCACCTTCAGCGAAAAGCCCATATTCTCGGCCACGGTCAGATGGGGGTAGAGCGCATAGGACTGGAACACCATCGTCAGCCCGCGTTTCGAGGGCGGGTGATCGGTGACGTCGTCCCCGTTGATCAGAAGCGACCCGCGCGAGATATCCTCGAGCCCGCCGATCATCCGCAACAGGGTGGACTTGCCACAGCCCGAGGGGCCGACGAAGACGACAAACTCACCCTCTTCGATCTGCAGGTCGATGCCTTTGATCACCTGCACTTCGCCGAACCATTTTTCGACGGATTTGAGCTCGATGCTGCCCATCAGTTCCTCCCTGCCCAATGCAGCCAGACGGCGGCTGTCCAAGTGAACGAATTGCCCCCGGCCGGGCTGCCGGTGATCGGGTCGTAGTATTCCGCAAAGCCGTGGCCCGCGATCAGACGCGCGGTTTTCAGGCGCAAGGTTTCGGCTTCGACGCCGTGGCCCATTTCCGCCAGTCCGAACCCTATCAGCATGTTCATGAAAGCCCAGGTTGGCCCGCGCCAATACCGGCGCTCATCAAACTTGGGCATGTTCGGGTCATAGCTGGGGATCGGGTGCGGGACGGTGGTCAGCACAGTCTTCACACGGTCCAGCATCTGAGGGGCTTCAATCCCTCCAAACCAGCACAAATAGCTCGCGTTAGAGACACTTTCGGCCCATTCGCCAGTATGCGCATTGCGGGCATCAAAGGCAGCCAGCGGCTCATTCCACAGCGACCGTGCACCGGCCTCAAGCCGGACCACATCCGCGTCAAGACCCTCGGCTTCGATCCCCAGTTCCTCACTTATCGCCAACAGATCACGGGCAGCGCGCAGTGTGGCGAAACTCATGGTCGGGTCGGCGACGCGGAACGGGTTGACCTCCAGCAGTTTCTGCTGATCCCAACCAACCTCGCGCCCGATCTTCACCAGTTTGATATAGCAATCATAGTCGTATTTCGTGGGCCGGTCGGCGCTGTTCACATGGCTGGTGTCGCGGCGCTGATACTCGCCCACATCCGAGGCATCGATCCCCGCCATCGCGCCATCCCAGTCCGGCGCATTGTCGCGCCCGGCTTCCCAAGGATGGGTGGTGCAGACAGCGCCGTGCTCATCCAGACGCCACGCCATGAACCAGCGATGCCAGGCCAACATGGCCGGGAACAGAGCACGAAGGCGCACCTCACCGGCCGCACGGTCCTTGTCCCAAACCCGCCGCGCCATAGTGGCGGCCAGCGGTGGCTGGGTGACGCCCGATGACGCAATCGGCCCGGTACCGCCCCAGACATCCGGCCCGGGGAAATAGCCTGGATCGGGCTGATGAAACAGAATGTGGGGCACCATGCCGTTGTCCCACTGGCCCGAGAACAGCGTTTCAAGCTCGACCCAGGCACGGTCAATATCGAATTCTGCAAACCCCAGCGCCGCCACGGCACTGTCCCAGTTCCACTGATAGGGATAAAGGCCGCTGGTCGGGATCGTGTAACCACCCCGATCATTGGCAATCAGAATATTGCGGGCCGATTCACTCGGTGTTGTATAATAGTTCATCTCAGTCATCCTTTGACCGAGCCTGCGGTCAGGCCTTTGGTCATGAAACGTTCAAGCCCCAGGAACAGGGCCATGATCGGAACAGTGGCAATTACCGCACCGGCCATCAGGTGTTGGCGGGGAATTTCCGAGGAGTTCAGCATCGTGACGCCTCGGGTCAGGGTAAATTTCGACGGATCGTCCAGCAGCATGAAAGCCAGCAGGAATTCATTCCAGGCGATCATGAAGACATAGAGCGAGACCGACGCCAGCGCTGGCAGGCTGAGCGGCAGGGTGATTTTCCAGATCACCGCCAGCCGCGACAGGCCATCCATCAGACCGGCCTCTTCCACCTCGGTCGGCAGGCCGCGGAAATAGCCTTGCAGCATGTACAGCGCGACCGGGATCGTGGTGACCGGGTAGATCATGACGATGCCAAGGATCGAATTGCGCAGACCCGTCAGCGAGAACGCGATATAGATCGGCAGTGCCAGCACGATCATCGGCACCATGTAGATCAACAGGATCGAGCGCGAGAACGCTTTTTGCCCCTGAAACCGGAATCGTGCCACTGCATAGGCACCCGGCACGCTGAACAGCAACGTGATGAACACCGTCAGGACCGAGACGTAGAAGGATGTCAACAGGTAGCTGCCGAAATTGAAATCGCGGAACAGCTCGGTATAGCTGCGGAACAAAGCCATGCCCTGGCTCAGATCGACCGAGAAATCCAGCGGGTTCTGCAGCAGTGCCTGCTGCGACTTCAGGCTGGTCATCACCATGACGTAGAACGGGATGACCACGATGGCGGTGAAGAAGATATAGCCGAAGCCGGTGCAGAAGCGGATCACCGCGTCCTCGTATTCGTGGCGGGTCAGCTCTGCAAACGGCAGGTCCTTGAGGATCGCGGCCAGTGACATATGCATTACCACGGCCACCGCGACCACAGTGACCAGCACCGATTGCAAGGTCGTTTCCGATCCGATCAGAACCGGGCCAAAGCCGGTCAGGCAAGACAAGCCCAGCAGGGCTGCCACTCCCAAACGCGAAGGCGCGCGGCGGGCCGCAAAACGGACATAGACCAGCCCGGCAACCGCGCCCCAGATCAGGCTTAGCAGAACCTGCGGTCGAAACGCCGCACCGGTGGCGAAGGACATGGTGACCGCGATTGTGGTGGCGATTACCAGCATCCAAAGCGCGCCCAAAACCGGGCCGGTGATGTATCCTTTGCGCATCACAGACCCTCCTCACGGCTGATGAACTTGAAGAACACGAAACTGAAGGCGATCAGGCACATCAGGATTACGACGGCCACCGCAGCGCCTGCCCCGATGTTCGAGACCGCAAAGGCCTGTTCATAAACATTCACGGTCAGCGTGCGCGTGCCTGCATTGCCGCCGGTCAACAGGAAGATGTCGTCGAACTTGTTGAACGTCCAGATAAAGCGCAGCAGGAACAGCACCGACAGGATACCCAGCAATTGCGGGATACTCAGCAGCCAGAATTTCTGGAACGGAGAGGCACCGTCCATATCCGCCGCCTCATACATACTGGAGTCGATGGACTGCATCCGCGCAAGGATGAACAGGAAGGACAGCGGAAAATAGCGCCAGATTTCGAATACGGTAACCATGATCAGGGCTAAGGGCCGTTCCCCGAAGAAATTGATCGGCTCACTGCTCAGCCCCATCTGCACCAGCAGCGCATTGGCCGAACCCGAGAAAGGATCAAACAGCGTGACCCAGGTGAAGGCCACGGCGATCACCGGGGCCACATAAGGGAAAAGGTAGAGACCACGGATAAAGCCTTGCCCCTTGAAGCTCTTGTTCAACAGCAGCGCGGCAAACAGGCCCATCACCAGTGCGCCGATGGTGCCAAAGACAGTGTAGAACAGCGTCACCCACAACACGCCCCAGAATTCGGAACCGTCAAACACGCGGGCAAAGTTCTCAAGGCTGAATTCCAGATTGGTCAGCACACTCGGCCCGCTGCCGGTCACACGGGGTTCAGACGCTTCGACCAGTTCTTCGAACGCGTCCGGATCGCCATCGAATTCAACCGGAATGCGGATACGCTCACGCTGACCGCCTTCCAAAGTGCCGAAATCGCAGAACAATTTCTGATCATTCAGAACACAGGGCGCGGCGACCTCCCCGGCGGTCACACCGTCGGGCAGCACATCACTCAGGGTCACGCCGTCGATGGCGAACTCCTGACTGGAGTTGCGCAGGCGGTATTCGATCCGCAGATCGTCGCCTGATCCGCGCAGGCTTTCACGCACGACCGGTGCGGGCGGGCGCAAGTCGGACAGGGTAAACGGTTTGAAGCTGATCCAGATGATCGCCAGCAAGGGCAGGATCACCACAAGAGACACGCTGATCACGGTCGGAGCCAGCAGCGCCCAGGCCAGACGCGCCTCGCGTTTGGCAAGAGCCCCGGTTCCGGTCGGTGGGGTGGCCGAAGACATGGGGTACCTCGAAGGGTTGTGCGCAGCGGCGCAGACGCCGCTGCAGGTGCTGGTTGATTACTGAACCTTGGCCAGTTCGTCGTTCATGGCCGCAACGGCGGCGGCGGCGTCGATTTCGTCATCGATATACTGACGCACGATCCGGTTGATGGCCTGAGAGTTGATCATCTTCGAGGCCAGCGACAGCTGCCCCTCGGCCACGCCCCAACGCTGTGCCACGTCCAGACCGCCAACGATTTCGTCGATCATCGCCTGCTCGTAAAGCTCGCCCAGCGGGGCCTTGCGATCCACGCCCACGGGCAGCTCAGCCCATGCATCGGCAAAGGCGGTCGGGTTATCTGCATTGCCGCGACGGACCGGGAATTTGCCTTCGGGCGCAATGGCCAGCGTCTGGGTATAACCCTGATCCATGGCGTATTTCACGAAGTCCATTGCCGCGTCGGTATCCGCGTCGTTGGTGATACCAAAGTAACGCACGTCCCCCCAGGCCGCGCCATCAGGATTCGACGGGCCGGACAGTTTGGTGACAATACCGGTCTTGCCCGCCAGATCGCGCGAGGTCGGGTCGTCGGTGATGGTTGGCGGGGCGCTGTCGCGCAGACCTGCGAGCTCATCCAGAATGAAGGGCGACCAGATAATCATCGCGGCCTTGCCGTCAAAATACAATTCGCGCGATTGCTTCCAATAGAGCTCTCCCGGAGGCGAGGCCTTGGAAATCGCCTTGTAGAAATCCAGAACCTCGGTGGTCTTGGCCTCATCCAGCGGTTTGAACCCATCGGGGCCAACCGGGCTGACGCCGTTGGCGAGGAAGACATGTTCCAGCACCTGGCTCATGAAGTTTTCGTCGACCTTGGTTGCCGAGACAAAGCCGTACATCTCCGGCGGGTTATGTAGGGCTTCAAGCGCGACCTGAATGTCGGCAAAGCTGTCGGGTGCGTCCAGACCGGCCTCATCGAACAGGTCCTTGCGGTAGACGACCATCTGGGTCCAGCCATCCACTGGTACCGACGCGGTTTCACCGTTGAAAGCAGCCATGGCCAACGCGCCAGGGGCAAAAGTGTCGGTGCCCAGTTCCTCGATCACTTCGGTGGCAGCTTCGGTGTCGAGAATGCCGGCTTCTGCCCAGGGCAGAGCGTATTGCAGCGTGTGATAAACTACATCCGGCAGATCACCAGCAGCAAACGCCGCTGTGGCGCGGGTGCCCAGGTCGCTTTCGGTGACGGGGATCACCTCGACCGTGGTGCCGGTTTCAGCCTTGAACTGATCGGCCATCTCCTGCTGTTTGGCCAGACGCTCGGGCTGTTCCTCGGTGGTCCAGAACCGGATTGTGTCAGCCTGCACGGACAGCGCAGTCAGCGCCAGCGCCAACGACGATCCAAGCATCAGCCTGGCGACTTTGGGTGTCAGTTTCATGTGTGGTCTCCTCCCGGTTAGTCTTTATTGAGCTGTGTGCGTTTTACCGCCAGTTCCGCTGATGACAGATGCGGCGGCCCGTCCGATTCTCCTTCGACCAGAGTCGCCTCGGTCAACTCGCGCAGGGTGCCGGGCGCCTCACCCCGGATCTGCCGGATCAGCAAGGTTGCCAGCCGCTGCCCGGCCATGCGGGAATCAACGGCGAAAGTGGTCAGCGCGGGGCGGGCGTAGCGGCATTCCGGAATCCCGTCATAGCCGATCACCGCAACGTCACGGCCAATCTCGAACCCTCGATCTTGCGCGGCCGAACAGAACCCCAAAGCGGCCAGGTCGGTGGCAAACACAATCGCGGTCGGCGGCTGATCCAGTTGCATCAGCGCCATCGCCTGCGCGGCACCGTCTTCCCGCGTCCGGGCGCCTTCGCGGATCAAATCGGGGTCAAGCGGCAGACTTGCCTCGTGCAGACCCTCGGCATAGCCGTCGCGGCGCAGATGGCTGTAATTGAACTTGGGGTCGCTGCCGACATAGCCGATGCGCGTATGCCCGAACCCTGCCAGCCGCAGCACCGCCTTGCGCATGGCGGTTTCGCCCGCGATGTCAAACCACGAGGTCTCCTCCCACGTGTTCGACTGCCCGTACCCGGTTCGGCCATAAAGAATATGCGGCACTTCGAGGTTGCGCAAAAGCCCAACGCGCGCATCCTTGACCATCGTTCGCGGCAGGATGAAGCCGTCCGCTTTTCGTTCCTCGAACAGGCGGCTGAGCACTTTCAACGCGTCGCGCTCCGAGGTCGCCGTGGATATGGTCATCGTCCAATCAAGGTTGCTGGCGGCCTCACAGGCACCGGCCAGAAAATCCTGCAGGAACGGGTTGTGCTGGTCGGGCTCTTCGCTGTTCAGCACCATCGCAATGGCGCGCACCTGTCCGGTTCGGATCGCCTGCGCATGGCTCAGCGGCCGGTAGCCCAGCTTGCGGGCGGCGGTCTCGACCCGCGTGCGCGTAACTTCGGAGATATCGGAATAGCCGTTCAGCGCCCGCGACACCGTGCTTTTCGACAGGCCCAGATGTGCCGCCAATTCGTCCAGCTTGACCCGGCCAGAGACCGAGGTGCGATTCGCGGATTCGAGCGATTGATATGATAGATTCGGAGCCATTTCTTACATTTGTTTGCTCCGAAACCGGTTTCGGCAACAAAAAAGTTAAAAAAAGTGCAAACTGGTCAATTTTTAGCGCCTATGCGGATTTCTTATTCCGTTGCTGCGACTTACCGAGGGGCCGAGGTCTTTAACTCTGTGTTTCGACCAGCATTTTCAAATTGGACAGTCCCCGTTCGTAGTCACCGCCCACCCATTCATCCATCATCAGCCCCATCCACCGCGCCATCGGATTCAGGCCCAGATCGGTGACAAAACCCCAGGTCACCTGCGTCTGATCGCCCTCGGGCACCAGGGCGAACGACGCCGAAGCGGTACCCATCGACCCGAAATCCAGCGCCGTTCTGACCGTTTGATCGGGGACGCTTTCGATGATCTCCTGCGATCCGGTCCCGACCTGCGGATGCTCCGAGCTCCAGTTAAGGGTATTGCCCACCCCGGCCTCGGGGCCGCTGTATGTCAGTTGCGTTTCAGGATCGCGCTCCAGCCAGGGCGACCATTTCTCGGTCTCCTGCATTGAATTCACGTAAGGAAAGATGGCAGCGGGTGGGGCGTCGATCGTGATGCTGCGT
This sequence comes from Ruegeria sp. AD11(2025), assembly GCF_056542405.1. Classification (NCBI taxonomy): domain Bacteria; kingdom Pseudomonadati; phylum Pseudomonadota; class Alphaproteobacteria; order Rhodobacterales; family Roseobacteraceae; genus Ruegeria; species Ruegeria sp. AD11(2025). Next base: position 47,079 of record NZ_JBQFZU010000006.1, read on the forward strand.
GATACTTCGGCTTTTCCGGGCAACAGGTAGGAAACCCCTATCAGCAGCAAAACAAGCACAACCAGAGCCAGAAGAATGCGTTTGATGAATCGCATGATACGTCCCCGATCCAAACCCGGATAAGGCGACTATAGCAAAAAATCGCGCGGAATCAGAGGCCTGATCCCGCGCCTGTCAAAACTGCGGACTATTCCTGCGGATCAGACGACCACGAATTTCTTTTCCTTTGGGTCATAGCATTGCAGCCCGCCCTCACCGATATCGGTCCACAGCCCATGCAGGCTGAGCGAGCCGTCCTGCACCGCCGAGGACACAAACGGGAATGACATCAGGTTCTCGAGCGAGGCGACAACCGCCTGCCGTTCGAACTGCCGCGCCTGATCGACACTGTCTTCGATATCGGCCACCAGCTCGTATTTCGGCTTCAGAATATCCATCCAGCGACCGACAAAGCTGTCTTTGGCTTCCAGTTGCGGGGCCTGGCCCTTGCACATGTCGATGCAACCCTGAACGCCACCGCATTGCGAATGGCCCAACACTATCAAATGTGCCACCTTCAACGCAGTGACGGCGTATTCGATCGCGGCACTGGTACCGTGGTGATCACCGTCCGGTGCGTAAGGCGGCACCAGATTGGCGATATTGCGGTGGATGAAGAAATCGCCCTGGTCCGCCCCAAACATTGACGTCACATGAACACGGCTGTCGCAGCAGGAAATCACCATCGCGCGCGGACGCTGCCCTTCGGTCGCCAGGCGGCGGTACCAGACCTGGTTTTCGGAATAGGTGGTGGCTTTCCAGCCGTGGTACCGTTTGACCAAATAGCCCGGCAGGGGTTTCGCTAAATCCATTCTTCTGTCCATTTTCGAGTTCCTGAAGGCTGCTCTACCCGGAATTCGCAGAAAATTCGAGCCATTATCCTGCGCGGATGCAAGGTTTTGCAAAGGAAATCACGTTCAAAGTCGGTCTGTGCCGTGGGGGCGAAAAGAATTGGGGTGAATGTGGTGGATAAGATACTCACGCTTGAACACAAGGAAACCGTCCGGCTGGATCCGGACCAACTGAACGGATTGTACCGGCAACTTGGGGACAAGAACGCGCTGGACGTGCTGTGCCGCACGGTGGAGGAACTAGCCGTACGCCTGTCGAATTGCGAACGGTTCTGGCGGCAGCGCGACTGGGCGGGGCTGCGCAAATGCGCGCGGTCACTGGTCGCGATTGCGGACCAGATCGGCATGGTCGCGCTGGCCCGCGTCGCCGGGGATGTGGCGCAGACCGCCGACAAGGGCGATGCGGTGGCTACCGGAGCCACCCTGTCGCGGCTGATCCGGGTCGGAGAAAAATCGCTGACCGTGATCTGGGATCAGCAGGATCTTTCCGTCTGACGGGGCTTGCGGACAAGCCGCAGGCGGATAGGCTGGGCGCAAACCGAACCAGTCGAGATTTCCATGACCCTGTCCTTTGCTTCGCCCTCTGACCCCTCGCTGCCGCTGCATGTCGTCGCGCAACCCGATCTGGACGATTGGCTGCTCGACCAGCCGGATCGCGTGTCGAACTGGGTGCAGGCCAGCGGCTTTACCGGCGCACTGGGACAGGCCGCGCTGATCCCCGGTTCGGACGGCGCGCCTGAATTCGCTTTGGCGGGCTATGGCAATGCCGCAGGCCGCGCGCGTAAACGGTTTCCCTTGGCCGCCGCAGCCGAATCCCTGCCCAAAGGCACCTATCACATCGCCTCGGGCGTGCCCGTGGGTGCGTTGGGCACCGAATGCCTGGGCTGGCTGCTGTCCGGTTATGCGTTTGATCGCTACGCCGCGCAATCTCCGGCCAAGGCCCGTCTGGTTGCGCCCGAAGGAATTGATGCGGCGCGGATTGAGGTTCTGGCGCAGTCCGAGGCCCTGACCCGCGATCTGGTCAACACGCCCACCGCAGATATGGGACCGGACCAGTTGCAAGCCACTGCCGAGGCACTGGCGCAGGAGTTCGGTGCCTCCTGCGAGGTGATCAAGGGGCAGGCCCTGCTGGACCAGAATTTTCCGATGATTCACGCCGTTGGTCGCGCCGCCGCGCAAGAGCCCCGCCTGATCGAGATGAATTGGGGCAGTTCCGGCCCCAAACTAACGCTGGTCGGCAAAGGCGTGTGTTTTGACACCGGAGGGCTGAACCTTAAGCCCGGCAACTCGATGGCGCTGATGAAGAAAGACATGGGCGGATCGGCAAATGTTCTGGGTTTGGCGCGAATGATCATGGCTCTGAAACTGCCGGTCCAAATGCGCGTGCTGATACCGGCGGTTGAAAACTCGGTGGCTGGAAACGCGTTTCGCCCGGGCGACATCCTGACCTCGCGCAAGGGTCTGACGGTCGAGATCAACAACACCGATGCCGAGGGGCGGCTGGTGCTGGCCGATGCACTGGCGCTGGCGAATGAGGGCAATCCGGATCTGGTGATCTCGATGGCCACGCTGACCGGCGCGGCGCGGGTGGCCGTCGGCGCTGATCTGGCACCGTTTTACACCGATGACGACAATGCCGCCGAAACACTGGTGCGGGCCGGGCAACAGGCCGCCGATCCGGTCTGGCGGATGCCCTTCCACGAGCCCTATGAGGCGATGATCGAACCGGGTATCGCCGATCTGGACAATGCGCCCTCGGGCGGGTTTGCTGGATCGATCACCGCCGCGCTTTTCCTGCGACGCTTTGTCGGCGACTGCCGCTATATGCATTTCGACATCTATTCCTGGCAATCCAGCAAAGCGCCGGGCCGCAGCAAGGGCGGCCTCGGCCAAGGCCCACGGGCGCTGCTGGCCGCCCTGCCCGAGATTCTGGACCTATGACCAAGCAGCGCATCATAAACCCCGTGGTCGACCTGCTGCGCCACCCCGATGGCCCCCGCGACCGGCAGGTGTTGTTTGGCGACGCCGTAACCGTGACCGAAACCCAAGGCGGCTGGAGCCGGGTCATCGCGGAAAAGGACAGTTACTCCGGCTGGGTGGCCTCGGACCAGTTGGGGGCACCGGTTGCCGATACCCACTGGATCACCGCCCCCGCAACCCATGCCTATGCAGAGCCGGATATGAAAAGCCCCGACCAGGTTTCGCTGAGTTTCGGTAGCAGGGTTCAGGTTCTGTCGGAACAGAACCGGTTTCTGGAAACCGAGCTGGGTTTCATCCCTGCCGTGCACGCCAAGCTCAATGCTACTCACCTGACTGATCCGGTCGCAGTGGCCGAACTGTTTCTCGGCACACCCTATCTGTGGGGTGGCAACAGCCGGTTCGGGCTGGATTGTTCGGGTCTGGTGCAGGCCGGGCTATTGGCTTGCGGCATCCCCTGCCCCGGCGACAGCGGTGATCAGGAACGGGAACTGGGCGAGTCCCTGTCCGCAGGGACGGAACCGAAACACGGCGATCTGCTGTTCTGGAAGGGCCATGTCGCTTGGGTCTATGGTGAAAACATGCTGCTGCACGCCAATGCCTATCACATGGATGTGACATTCGAGCCGATGGATCAGGCAATCACCCGCATTCTTGACCAGGGCGACGGGCCTGTTACATCCCACAAAAGGCTCTAATCAAGGTCAACCGAGCGGATCAGCTTGCGTTCCAGCACTCGCAACACGGTGCGCAGGTCGTGGCCGCGCTTCAGGATGCGGCCATCCATGCCAATCACTGAATACATCCCCTGCCTTTGCCGCAGGCGCGGGTGTTTCTCGACCCGGTAAATCGGATGCTCGGTCGTGCGTCTAAAAATGGAAAACACCGCCATGTCTCGAAGGTTGGAAATTCCGTAATCGCGCATTTCTCCGGCGGCGACCATCCGGCCATAGACGGACAGGATATGGGACATCTCGTGCCGGTTAAACGCGACGGGCATCTGTGCCGAGTTAGCAGAAAACCGGCTGGGAGGCTGCATGTTCATACCCTCAGCCTTGCCGGAAAATGCGTTTGAATCAAGCCCGAGCACAACAAGGTGTGGTTTTTTGGTCAATCGTGACCTAGCGCCGCCCGACCTGACGACAAATCAGAATCACCGGCAACAACCCCACCGCAAGGATGACCAGAGAAGGCACGGCCGCCCCCTCGAGTCGTTCATCCGAGGCCAGCCGATAGGCCTGCACCGCCAGCGTGTCAAAGTTGAAAGGGCGCATGATCAGGGTCGCTGGAAGCTCTTTCATCACGTCGACAAAGACGATCAGCAGCGCCGTCAGCAACGATGGCGTCAGGATCGGCAGATGCACCCGGCGCAACGTGCCCAGCGGTGTCTGCCCCAAGGACCGCGCGGCCGCGTCCATATTTGCGTGAACGGTGCTTTGCCCGCCCTCATAGGCGCTGAGCGCGGCGGCCAGAAAACGCACCATATAGGCAGAGATCAGCAGCCAGATCGAACCGGTCACCAGCAACCCGGTCGAGATATCGAAAGTCTGCCGCATCCACGCATCCAGCGCGTTGTCGAAGCTGGCAAATGGCACCATCAGGCCCACGGCGATCACCCCGCCCGGCACCGCATATCCCAGCCTTGCCAGATAACCCGCGGTGGCCGATCCCCGACCCGGACGCAGGCGTTGAAAGAAGCCTACGCAGATCGCGGCAAACACAGTGACCACCGCCGCTGTACCCGCAAGCGTAAGTGAGTTCTGGATGAAACCGATATAACGGCGCGACAGCAGGTTCTGTTCCGACTGAAGACCCATCTGGATCAGGATGAAGACCGGCAGCAAAAAGCCCAGAAAAACCGGAACGGCGCAGAGCGTGAAGGCCGCCGCAGATTGCCAGCCTTTCAGTTGCGCCGAAGGCAGCGACGCATGGCTTTTACCCGCCTGATAGTATTTCGCCCGGCCCCGCTGTATCCGCTCGGCCATCGCCATGACCAGCGCGAACCCTAGCAGGCACAGGGCAAGCTGCGCAGCGGCGGCGCGGTCTCCGATCGAGAACCAACTGGTGTAAATACCCGTGGCAAAGGTTTGGACGCCGAAATAGGCCACCGTACCAAAGTCGGCGATGGTCTCCATGATGGCCAGCAGGACACCCCCTGCAATCGCCGGGCGCGCCATCGGCAGTGAGACGTGCCAGAAAGCCAGCCACGGGCTTTTGCCCAGTGCGCGGGCAGCCAGAAAGGCGGTGGCGCTTTGCTGCAGAAACGCGGCACGGGCCAGCAAATAGACATAGGGGTACAGCACGAGGATCAGCATCACCGCCGCGCCCTCGGTCGAGCGGATCTCGGGGAACCAATAGTCGCGCGGCCCCCAACCCGTCAGGTCACGCAAGGTGGTCTGGACGATGCCGGGATGATCCAGAATGAAGGTATAGGCATAGGCCAGAACATAGGCCGGAAACGCCAGAGGCAGAACCAGAGCGATCTCAAGGAAGCGCACACCGGGAAAACGACACATCGTCACCAACCACGCCGCGCCCACGCCGATGGAAAAGGTGCCCGCGGCAACCAGAACCACCAGGATCACCGTCGTCAGCGCATAACGGGGCAGAACCGTGTCCAGCAGATGCGAGATCGTGTCCGTCCCACCCGTCACCGCCGCCAGAACAACCGCCACCATCGGCAACAGACAGGCGGCCGCCACCAGACAGGCCACCGTGCCAACCAGCCGGGTGCCAAACACGCCCCTATGGCGTGTTCCGTGTTCTGAAAATTCGATTTCGGCCATGTTTCCGGTTGTGACAGGCAAAGGCGCAGGTTCCGCCTTTAATTGACCAAAACGCTAAGAAACACCAGTGGGCTGCGAAACAAATCTGCGGCGCATACTGCCGCAGAGCCGTTTTTCTGGGTCACTCGTAAACCCGCTGATCCTCGATCACCAAACCGTCCTTGGGCAGTGATCCGGGGGCCACCACCTCGATCGCGCCTTTCAGCTTCAGCACTTCGACCACCGATTTGGCATAGGCCACGTCGTCGTCGCGGGGGCTTTCGATCTGAACGGTCATGGTGTCCATCTCGCCCTGACGGGCGGCGATAACGCGGGCCTTGACGATCTCTTCATGCTTGTCGACCAGCGCGGCCACCTGCTCGGGGCGCACGAACATACCTTTGATCTTGGTGGTCTGATCGGCCCGACCCATCCAGCCCTTGACCCGCAGATTAGTGCGGCCACAGGGGGATACCCCCGGCATAATCGCTGACAGATCACCGGTGGCAAACCGGATCAGCGGATAGTCGGGGTTCAGCGAGGTCACCACGACCTCACCCACCTCACCCTCGGCCACGGGGGTTCCGGTACCCGGTGTTACGATCTCGACTATGACATGCTCGTCGATAATCATCCCCTCCATCGCGGGGCTTTCATAGGCGATATTGCCAAGATCGGCGGTGGCATAGCACTGCAGGCAGGAAATGCCGCGGTCGGCATATTCCTGACGCAAGGACGGGAACAGCGCGCCGCCGCCTACAACGGCTGCGTTGAAGCCCAACGTCACGCCCATTTCATCCGCCTTGTCCAGAATGACCTTCAGATAATCCGGGGTTCCCGCATAAGCAGTGCAGCCTACGTCGCGCGCGGCAGTTACCTGCAACTCGGTCTGACCGGTACCCGCAGGCAGCACTGCTGCCCCCACAGCCCGCGCGCCGCTTTCAAAGATCATGCCCGCAGGGGTCAGGTGGTAACCAAAGCAGTTCTGCAGGATATCGCCCGGACCTACGCCCGCCGCATGCAGGAACCGCCCCATGCGCCACCAATCGGGGTCGGTGCTGCCGGGCTCGTAAATCGGGCCGGGGGATTGAAACACATGGTGGAAATGCCGCGCCGGTTTGACGGTAAACCCGCCAAACGGAGGCCGCGACGCCTGCGCTTGCGCCAGATCGGATTTACGCAAAACCGGCAACTTTACCAGATCCGCAACCGAGGCGACGGCATCGGTGTCGGCCTCGGCCAGATGCGCCTCGAACCCCGGCGCGGACAAGGCCCGCTGAAGCTGTACGCGCAGGGCCTGCGCCTGATCGGAGGCACGTTGGTCGGCTGAACGGGTCTCGAGCGCGTCGTAGTAATTGGTCATGACCATATCCTCCATCCGCTTACAACCACCTCTTGCGGCGGCGATATGAGCGTACGTCGCGGAAGCTTTTGCGCCCCTCATCCGACATGCCCAGATAGAATTCCTTTACGTCCGGGTTTTCACGCAGATCGGCCGCCGGTCCATCCATCACCACGCGGCCTGATTCCAGAATGTACCCGTAATGGGCAAACCGCAGCGCCACGTTTGTGTTCTGTTCAGCCAGCAGGAAGGACACGCCTTCTTTCTCGTTCAGATCCTTCACGATACCGAAAATCTCTTCGACCAGCTGCGGCGCCAGACCCATCGAGGGCTCGTCCAGCAGGATCGTTTCGGGGCGCGACATGAGGGCCCGGCCCATCGCCACCATCTGCTGTTCACCGCCCGAGGTATAACCTGCCTGGCTTCGGCGGCGTTCCTTGAGGCGGGGGAAATAGGTATAAACCAGATCAAGGTCCTGCTGGATCGCCGCTTTCCCGTCCTTACGGGTATAGGCACCAGTCAGCAGGTTTTCTTCGACCGTCAGATGCTCGAAACAATGGCGACCCTCCATCACCTGGATGACGCCCTTTTCCACCAGATCAGCCGGGTCACTTTCATGCACGCTGGTTCCGCGATATTTGATCGAGCCCTTGGTGACCTCGCCGCGTTCTGATTGCAGCAGGTTCGACACCGCCTTGAGCGTCGTAGTCTTGCCCGCCCCGTTGCCGCCGAGCAGGGCGGTAATGCCCCCTTTGGGCACGGTCAGGCTGACACCCTTCAGAACCAGGATGACGTGGTTGTAGATCACCTCGATGTTGTTCACCTCAAGCAGGGTTTCTGCCTGAACTTCGGTGTTTTGAGCCGCATCCAGCATCTGCGCGTGTCCTTGTGCGAGTGTGGGGTTCGGGGCGGCAGTTCACCGCCGCCCCGGTGTTTAAAAGCGCCTTAGTTGCAGCGCGAGTCGATGTTGTTTTCCGCTGCGTAAGCCGCAGAATCTTCGTCGATCAGCGCGCCGATCACTTCACCGTCGGTCGGCTTGAAGTCAGAAACAACATTCCACGTTTGTGCAGATGCATCCCATTGCGTGACACCAACCAGACCGGGGCCACCGTGGTTTTCACAACTGACATCGAATGTCGGGCCAAAGCCGCTCATTCCAAGCTCGGCCATTCTATCCTCGGTGATGCTGAGTGCTTCCATTCCATCGCGCATCATGACAGGCGTGATATCGGCGACGCCGTGAATTTCCTGCGCTGTCCGGATGGCTTCGGCCGCCAACATCGCGGCGTAGACCGCGCGGTTGTACTGAACAGTACCTACCTTGTCACCGGCGCCAGCCGCCTTACCTGTTTCGTGGACGTATTTCTTGATGTCGTCGAAAACAGGAAAATCATCGCCCGTTGCGGTAAAGGCCAGCGCTTTATACCCGTTGGACGCCTCACCCGAAGGGATAACGTCCGGTTCCGCGCCAGACCACCAGATACCGATCATGTTCTCCATCGGGAAGCGGATATTCGCAGCTTCCTGAATGGCAACCTGGTTCATAACGCCCCAACCCCAGAGAATGACGTAATCAGGTCGATCACGACGAATTTGCAGCCATTGCGACTTCTGTTCCTGACCGGGGGAATCGACGGGCAGCAGGGCAAGCTCGTAGCCGTGCTTTTTGGACAGTTCTTCCAGCGTGCGGATCGGTTCCTTGCCGTAAGCCGAGTTGTGATAAACCAGCGCGACTTTCTTGCCGCTAAGATCGCCGCCGTTTTCCTCCAGCAGATGATTGATCGCGCCGGATGCTCCGTTCCAGTAATTGGCGGGGTAGTTAAAGACCCACTCAAAGACCTTGCCATTGGCGGCCGATGTCCGGCCGTAGCCCATTGTGTGCAACGGAATGCCATCCGCCGAAACCTTTGGAATCAACTGATACGTGATGCCGGTGGACAGTGGCTGATACACCAGTGAACCTTCGTTCTTTGTGGCTTCGTAACATTCGACGCCCTTTTCGGTCGTGTATCCGGTTTCGCATTCAACCATGCGGATTGGAACGCCGCCGATGCCACCATCGCGTTCATTGAGCATCGTGAAATAGTCGTTGTAGCCATCCGAGAACGGAATTCCGCCAGCGGCAAATGGACCAGTACGATAGCTCAGATCGGGGATCACAAGATCCGCCAGAGCCGGCCCTGCGGCCATCAGGGCGCCAAGCGCCGCGGTTGCCAGTTTCAATTTCATCGGGTGTTTCCTCCCTTGGTTTATCCGATGTTGGGGTCGGGCTTTTGCACCCGTTATCTGATTGGGCCTGCCCCTTAGTGCGGGAACGGCCAGAGTCTGAGTTTTTCTTTCGCCACGCGCCACAGCTGCGCCAGACCATGCGGTTCAAGGATCAGGAACAGGATGATCAGCCCGCCAACGATCACCAGCTGCAGATGCGCCACGATATCCGTGGGCCAGCCCAGCCAGTCAGCGCCGACCACTTTCAGTACCACCGGCAACAGCACCAGGAACGCCGCCCCCGCGAACGAGCCAAAAATCGAGCCCAACCCGCCGATAATGATCATGAACAGCACCAGGAACGATTTCTGAATTCCAAAGGCCTCGCCGACCTCGACCGCGCCCAGATAGACCGCAAAAAACAGTGCTCCTGCGATACCCACAAAAAACGAGCTAACGGCAAAGGCGGTCAGTTTCGCCTTCAGCGGATTCACCCCGATGATCTCGGCCGCGATATCCATGTCGCGGATTGCCATCCAGCTGCGCCCGGTGGTGCCGCGCGTCAGGTTGCGTGCGATCAGTGCACAGACGGTCAGGAAGATCAGGCAGAACAGGTAGGTCGCCCATGCGGGCGCGTTCGGCCCGGTGATGATGATGCCAAACACGTCACGTTCCGGCGCGTTGATCTGACCCGAAGCCGAGTAGTTGTAGAACCACGGCACCCGGTTGAACAACCACACCAGAAAGAACTGCGCTGCCAGCGTGGCCACCGCCAGATAGAAGCCCTTGATCCGAAGTGATGGCAGACCGAACAACACGCCGACAAAGGCCGTGATCCCCCCGGCCAGGATCACATGGATGAACATGCTGACATCCGGGAAAGCGGTCATCAGCTTGTAGCAGGCATAGGCGCCCACGGCCATGAATCCCCCGGTGCCCAACGACACCTGACCGCAATACCCCACCAGAATGTTCAGGCCGATCGCCGCGATCGCGTAGATCAGGAACGGCAGCAACAGCGCGTTGGCCAGATAGTCGTTGATCAGGAACGGAATGATCCCGAACGCCACCGCCAGCACGACATAGTACCGATATCGGTCGAACTTGATCGGAAAGGTCTGGCTGTCATCAATGTACGAGGTTTTGAAGTCCCCGGCCTCACGATAGAACATGTCTTACTTTTCCCATTCTTCCTGCGCCCGATTGCGGGCTTCGGTGTCAAGTTGATTGGACCCTTTGGCGTACCCGCTCGCCTCGGAAGCGCGGACCAGTTTCAGATAAGCCAGCACGCCCATGATCAGCCCTGCAAAGGCCAGGATCGCCGCGATGGTCAGCTGACCGTCCGTCAGATCGTCCGATGTGAGGGCGATGTATCCAAAGGCCCAGAACCCGGCCCACGCGACGACATTGATGATGGCGATGAATTTGGTCATGCCCTACACCCTCTCGATAATCTTCTCGCCAAACAGGCCTTGCGGCCGGAACACCAGAAAGATCAGCGCCAGAACATAGGCAAACCAGTTCTCTGTTGCACCGCCCACCAGCGGGCCGATCGCGAACTCGAACAGTTTTTCACCCACACCGATGATCAACCCGCCGACGATGGCGCCGGGGATCGAAGTGAACCCGCCCAGCATCAGCACCGGCAGTGCCTTGAGCGCGATCAGCGACAGTGAGAACTGAACGCCCGATTTGGTGCCCCACATGATCCCGGCGACCAGAGCGACAAAACCCGCAACCGACCAGACCATGATCCAGATGAAGTTCAGCGAAATCCCAACCGACAACGCCGCTTGGTGGTCATCTGCCACCGCGCGCATTGCCCGGCCTTGCTTGGTGTATTGGCTGAACGCGACCAGAGCCGCCACCAGCAGCGCCGCAATCACCGTCGCCACGATGTCGAGATTGTCGATGAAGAAGCCATAGCCAAAGATGTTGTACGTGCTCTCATCGATCCACAGGTTGATACCCTGCGGCAGGCCCACATCCAGCGTCTTGATCTCGGATCCCCACATCAGGTCGGCCACGCCCTCAAGGAAATAGGCCAGACCGATGGTGGCCATGAACAGGATGATCGGCTCCTGCCCGACCAGATGGCGCATGACGAACCGCTGCACCGCCCAGGCCAGCAGCACCATGACACCCATAGTCAGGATGATCGCCAGCAGCGCCGGCACATTCCAGCCGAACTTGTGCACATGTGTCCCGAAGGTCGCGTTGATCAGATGCGCGAACGGCACCTGACCGCTCATGATACCGACCAGTGTCATCGCCGCGAACAGGGCCATAACCCCTTGGGCATAATTGAAAATTCCGGATGCCTTGTAGATCAGCACAAAGCCCAGCGCGACCAGCGCATAGAGCACCCCGGCCATCAGACCGTTGAGGATGACCTCCATCGCGAATACGAGTTGTTCAGGCATCTGCGCCGCTCCTCATGTCTGTCGGATGCTTAGTCATGGCTGACCCCCAGATAGGCATCGATGACGTCCTGATTGCTGCGCACCTCGTCTGGTGTGCCGTCGCCGATCTTCTTGCCGTAATCCATCACGACCACCCGGTCGCTCAGGTCCATCACCACGCCCATGTCGTGTTCGATCAGGGCGATGGTGGTGCCGAACTCGTCGTTCACGTCGAGGATAAAGCGGCTCATGTCCTCTTTCTCTTCGACATTCATGCCGGCCATCGGTTCATCCAGCAGCAGCAGCTTGGGTTCGGCCGCCAGCGCGCGCGCCAACTCGACCCGTTTTTTCAAACCGTATGGCAGGCGGGAAACGGGTGTCTTGCGGATGTGCTGGATTTCCAGAAAGTCGATGATCTTCTCAACGGCTTCGCGGTTTTGCACCTCTTCCGCCTCGGCCTTACCCTTCCACCAGGCCTGCTGGAACATGTTGGTCTTCATGTAGTTCAGCCGCCCGGTCATGACGTTGTCCAAAACGCTCATGCCTTCGAACAGGGCAATGTTCTGAAACGTGCGGGCAATGCCTTGCCGGGCCACCTCATAGGGGCGCATCGGTGGGCGTTTGGCCCCATGAAACCAAACCTCGCCCTCCTGCGGGACATAGAACCCCGAGATCACGTTCAGCATCGAGGACTTGCCCGCCCCGTTCGGCCCGATGATGGCGCGAATCTCGCCCTCACGAATGTCGAATGAGATATCCTTGATCGCAATCACACCGCCAAAGCGCAGGGTGATGTTTTTCATCTCCATCACCACGCCGCCGATCTTGCGACCGTCCTCGGTGACATATCCTTCGGTACTATCCAGCATCAGTCACTCCCTGACTTTTGCAAAAACGGGACGGCGGGCGGGGCGATGACCAGAGGTCGAGCGGCGCACGACCGGCACTCATTCCGCAGCCACCTTGTGCTGCGCCACCGGTACCACCGGCGCGTCCACAATCTCCAGCGTCGCCGAGATCGACCCCTTGCGGCCGTCCTCATAGGTCACCTCGGTCGTAGTTGAGACACTCTTGGACCCGTCGTAAAGCGCATCAATGATGTCCTGGAACTTCTCTTCGACGAACCCGCGCCGCACCTTCCGCGTGCGGGTCATCTCACCGTCATCCGCATCCAGTTCCTTGTGTAGAACTACAAAGCGATGCACCTGGCAGCCCGACAGCATCTCATCAGCCGCCACGGATTTGTTCACCTCTTCCACGTGGGACTTTATCGTCTCTAACACACGGGGATGACCCGCCAGTTCCTGGTAGGACGCATAGGCCACATTGTTGCGTTCCGCCCAGTTCCCCACTGCGGTAAGGTCGATATTGATGAAGGCGACGCAGCGATCCTTGCCATTGCCGAACAGCACGACCTCCAGAATATCTGGATAGAACTTCAGCTTGTTCTCGACATATTTCGGCGCGAACATCGAGCCGTCGGCCATCTTGCCTACATCCTTTGCGCGGTCGATGATCCGCAGATGACCCGAGCTTTCCTCGATGAATCCAGCGTCTCCGGTGGCCACCCAGCCTTCGGCATCCTTGGTCGAAGCGGTGGAATCGGGGTTGTTGTAGTACTCGACGAACACACCGGGCGAGCGATAATAGATCTCGCCATTATCGCCGATCTTCAACTCAACCGCCGGCGCGGGCACACCAACCGTATCGGCACGCACCTCACCGTCCGGCTGAACCGTGATGAAAACGGTGGCTTCGGTCTGGCCGTAGAGCTGCTTCAGGTTGATGCCCAGCGACCGATAGAAATCGAAAATCTCCGGCCCGATCGCCTCACCAGCAGTATACCCCACACGAAAGCGGCCATAGCCCAGCGTATCCTTGAGCGGGCCATAAACCAGCAAATTGCCCAGCGCATATTTCATACGGTCGCCAAAACCCACGGGTTTACCGTCCAACAACAGGCCTCCGACCTTCTTTGCATGGGCCATGAAGTGATGGAACATGCGCTGCTTCAGCTTGCCCGCATCCTCCATCCGGATCATCACATTGGTCAGCTGAGTCTCGAACACGCGCGGCGGGGCGAAGAAATAGGTCGGCCCGATCTCGCGCAGGTCGGTCATCATCGTGTCGGCGCTTTCGGGGCAGTTCACGCAGAAGCCGCACCAATAGGCCTGGCCGATGGAAAAGATGAAATCCCCAACCCAGGCCATCGGCAGGTAGGACAGGATGTCCTCGTTCCGGGTCAGGTGGTCAAATTCCGCTGAGTTTTTGGCGCTTTCGATCACGTTGCGGTTCGACAGCACCACGCCCTTGGGCTTACCCGTGGTGCCCGAGGTATAGAGCATCACGCAGGTGTCGTCATAGGTGATCGCAGCAGTTCGCTGGTCCAGTTCCACATCAAAGCGCTGATGGCCCGCGCTGCCCTCGGCCTTCAGGTCTTCCAGCGCATTCATCTGGGAGTGGTCATATTTCCGCATCCCACGCTTGTCGGTGTATAGTATGTGTTTGACCTGATGGAGATTTTCCTGAATCTCGATGACCTTGTCGACCTGCTCCTGATCGCCGCAGACGACATATTTCGCGCCGCAATGTTCCAGCACATAGGCCATCTCTTCGGCGACCGAGTCCTGATACAGAGGCACCGGAACCGCGCCCACCATCTGTGCCGCAACCATCGACCAGTAATGCGCCGGACGGTTGCGGCCGATCACGGCAATATGGTCACCCTTTTCAACGCCAATCTCAAGAAATCCAAGCGCCAGCGCGCGGACCTCGGCAGCGGTTTCCGCCCAGGTCCAGCATTGCCAGATGCCGAATTCCTTTTCCCGATAGGCCGGGGCATCCCCGAACTGTGTCGCATTTCGATGTAGCAGCGCCGGAAGGGAGGCCATCCCGTCCGCGCCCGACTGCGTCTGAGCCAATCTCTCTCTCCTCCCCACCCGACCCCTCCTCCGGGTCGGAAATGGCGGGTCCGGGATGGTGCCCGAACGCCAATGCCCCGATAAGGGACGCGAGAAAGATCATCGTCAAGTTTTGCCTGATGTTTTCTCAATTATTACGAATTGTAACAGGCGACCGGAAAAGTGCTGCGCCAAACCAATGTAGTCTCATTGGGAAAGGGTGAGGTGGCAACAATCGCATCTCTCCCTCCACGATGCCCAAAAGTTGACGTGAGGACACTCGAATGCGATCCTGAACCTTATTTTCTTTGGGAGAGTAATTATGAAACATATTGTAGCCGCCATGATACTGGCCTTTGCGTCAACCGGCGCTTTGGCGGATGATCAGAGTTCTGACGACGTCCACTGGAGCATTGTTATGTCCATCAACGAAGGCATGGGGGACAACGTTGTGCCACTGTTGACCCGGATGTCGGACGCAACGATGACCAACGAACCCGACGCATTGATCTATGAGTATATGCGGTCCGGCGACACGGTGCATATCTATGAACGTTATGCCAATAATGCGGCAGCAATGGTCCATATGGGGAATTTTGGATCAAATTTCGCTGACGATTTTTTTGCCACCTTCACTGTCGAAAGCATAGCCGTCTATGGCCCGGCCGAAGATGATCTCAAAGAAGTCTTTGCAGACGCACCAGCGGTCTACCTGGAGAAAATTGCAGGCTTTGCCCGCTGAGCATCCCAAGGCGTTGATCGATGCGGTTTGCCTAATTCAACAGAGTTCGGCACCGGCGGCGCAGTGCTGCTACAACCAATCCCGCAATATCGGGATCAGCGGCACGTCCGCCGCAGGCATCGGGTAATTGCGCAGCTCTTTCGCATGCGCCCATTTCAGCGCCTGACCTTCTTTGGACTGAGGAATGCCTTCCCACTTCCGGCAGGCAAACAGAGGCATCAACAGGTGGAAATCATCATAGCTGTGGCTGGCAAAGGTCAGGGGGGCGAGGCACGAGGCCCAGGTGTCGATGCCCAGCTCCTCATGCAATTCGCGGATCAGGGCGGCCTCGGGGGTTTCGCCGGGTTCGATCTTGCCGCCGGGGAACTCCCACAGGCCGGCCATGGATTTGCCCTCCGGGCGCTGCGCCAGCAGCACCCGGCCCTCAATATCGATCAGGGCGACAGCAGATACCAGAACAGTTTTCACGAGCGGTAATCCGCGTTGATCTCAATATATCCATGGGTCAGGTCGCAGGTCCAAACGGTGGATTGCCCCTCACCCAGCCCCAGATCGACGGCGATCACCAGATCCTGACCTTTCATATAGGTGGCCGCGTCTTCCTCGCGGTAGTCCGGGCTGACCCAGCCTTTTTCGGCGACCAGAATGTCGCCGAAAGAGATGCTCAACAGGTCGCGATCCGCTGCCGCACCGGATTTACCGATGGCCATGACGACGCGGCCCCAATTCGGGTCCTCACCCGCGATGGCGGTTTTCACCAGCGGAGAGTTGGCGATGGCCAGACCGTGCACCTTGGCATCCGCGTCCGAGGCGGCCCCGGTCACGCGGATTTCCACGAACTTCGTGGCCCCTTCACCGTCACGCACCACCTGCTGGGCAAGATCCAGCATTACGGTTTCCAACGCCTCGGCAAAAGCCGCGCTGCCGGTGGCATTCACACCCGAAGCTCCTGTTGCGCACAGCAGCAGGCTGTCCGAGGTCGAAGTGTCACTGTCCACGGTGATGCAGTTGAACGTCCGGTCGGTCTGCGCACCCAGCATCGCCTGCAATGCCAATTGCTCGACCTGCGCATCGGTGAAGATATAGACCAGCATCGTCGCCATATCCGGCGCGATCATGCCCGAGCCCTTCGCAATCCCTGCAATAGAGACTGTTTTGCCGTCGATCTCGACCTGTGCCGAGGCGCCCTTCGGGAAAGTGTCGGTGGTCATGATGGCGCGTGCGGCATCCTCGATGGCATGGCGGCTGAGCCCCGCTTTCAGCGTCTCAAGCTGGGCAACGATGCGGTCGTGGGGCAGCGGTTCGCCGATCACGCCGGTAGACGAGGTAAAGACTCGCTCGACCGGAACTCCAGTGGCTTTGGACACAGCCTGCGTCACCTCGGCCACCGAAGTCTGACCGTAATGCCCGGTGAAAGCGTTGGCATTGCCCGAGTTCACAAGAATCGCCGCCGGGCCGTCACTGGCCCCACCGATCTTGTCCTGACAATCCAGCACCGGTGCCGCGCGGGTGGCAGACCGGGTAAAAACCCCGGCCACCGAAGTGCCCGGATCCAGAACCGCCAGCATGACGTCGGTGCGTCCCTGATAACGCACGCCTGCCTCGACGGTGGCGAAACGCACACCGTCAATTGCGGGCAATTCGGGAAAAGCCGCCGGAGCCAGCGGAGAGACCTTGGTGATCGTGGCCACGAGTGTTTACTCCTGAATCAGATCGGTCTGACGCAGAACCTCGGGACCGGCGCCTTCCAGCGCAGGGCGTTCAATCTCGGCCTGCTGTGTCAGTTCGTCGATCCGGGCCTGAATGACTTCTTGCTGCAGGGTCTGGCTCAACTCGGCACGGACCTGCTCCAGTTCGGGCGCTTCGGATTTGCGCTTGTCGTTCAGGGTGACCACGTGCCAGCCGAACTGGGTTTTCACCGGCTCAGATACCTGACCCTTTTCCAGGCTGATCACGGCCGCCTCGAAGGCTGGAACCATCTGGCCCGAGCCGAACCAGCCCAACTCACCCCCATTCGGACCGGAGGGGCCGGTCGATTTTTCCTTGGCCAGTTCGGCAAAATCGGCGCCGTCGTCCAGTTGCGCCTTGATCTCTTTGGCTTCTTCTTCGGTTTCCACGAGGATGTGGCTGGCGTTGAATTCATCCGCACCTTTGAAATCGGCGTATTTCGCGTCATAGGCCGCCTGGATCGTCTCATCCGTCAGCTCTTCTTCGATCAGCGCATTCACTGTCTGCACCGCCCGCAGGGACCGCGTCTCGTTTTCGATCGCCAGCGTATTCAGCTTGGACAAAGCATCCTGCTGCTGGCCCAGCAGGGTCTGCTGGATCAACTGGTCGACAATCAGTTCGTACAGGACGTCGTCTTCGATCTGCTGGTATTGTTCCGGCAGAACCGCTCCGGTGGCGATGACGTGACCCAATGTGATCTCATCCCCGTTCACGCGCGCGATGACAGTGCTGGCGTCGGGTTTGGTTTCGGCGGCCAATGGCAGGGCCATCGTTGCGGCAAGCGCCAGCGATGGCAGAAAAGTGAGGCCTTTGGGCATGGAATCATCCTATTTCTTTGCCGCGACAGGGCGCAGCGTTGACACTCTGGGACCTGCCGCTTACATCGCTTTGAAGCCTTGGACAGGGCCGCCTTTCACCCCCCGTATCTATGGGTTGCGCGCAAGGTGGGCAAGCCTGTCGCAACCACGATAAGAACAGATCCGCTGGAGTGAACATGCTGGGACTCGGAACGCTCGCCAAAAAGGTGTTCGGAACACCGAACGACCGCAAGATCAAGGCGACCCGCCCGCTGATCGAAAAGATTAACGCGCTGGAACCCGAGTTCGAGAAGCTGTCCGACGAAGGCCTGATCGAAAAGACCGCCGAGTTGCGCAAGCGCGCGCTGGATGGCGAAAGTCTGAATGATCTTCTGCCGGAAGCCTTTGCCAACGTGCGCGAAGGCGCCAAGCGCGCGTTGGGTCTGCGTGCCTTTGACGTGCAGCTGATGGGCGGAACCTTTCTGCATCAGGGCAACATCTCGGAAATGAAAACGGGTGAGGGCAAGACGCTGGTCGCCACCTTCCCTGCCTATCTGAACGCGCTGACCGGCAAGGGCGTGCATGTGGTCACGGTGAACGAATACCTGGCCAAACGGGACTCGGAATGGATGGGCAAGGTGTTTGCTGCCGTCGGCATGACCACCGGCGTGATCTGGTCGGGCCAGCCCGATGCCGAAAAGAAAGCCGCCTACGCCTGTGACATCACCTATGCCACCAACAACGAGCTGGGCTTCGACTACCTGCGCGACAACATGAAGGCCGATCTGGCCGAGATTTACCAGAAGTACCACAATTTCGCGATCGTGGACGAGGTCGACTCGATCCTGATCGACGAGGCGCGGACGCCGCTGATCATCTCGGGTCCGTCGCAGGACCGCTCGGACCTGTATACCGCCATCGACGCACTGATTCCGTCGCTGAGCGATGATCACTTCTCGCTGGACGAGAAATCCCGCAACGTGACCTTCACCGACGAGGGCAACGAGTTTCTGGAACAGCAGCTGATTGCCGCAGGCCTGATCCCCGAAGGCCATTCGCTTTATGATCCCGAAAGCACCACGGTCGTGCATCACGTGAACCAGGGCCTGCGCGCGCACAAGCTGTTCACGCGCGACAAGGATTACATCGTGCGTGACGGCAATGTCGTGCTGATCGACGAATTCACCGGCCGCATGATGCCGGGCCGCCGCCTGTCGGAAGGCCTGCATCAGGCCATCGAAGCCAAGGAAGGCGTACAGATCCAGCCCGAGAACGTGACGCTGGCCAGCGTGACCTTCCAGAACTATTTCCGCCTGTACGACAAGCTGAGCGGCATGACCGGCACCGCGCTGACGGAGGCCGAGGAGTTTGCCGAAATCTACGGTCTGGGCGTGGTCGAGGTACCAACCAACAAGCCGATCGCCCGTTTGGACGAAGACGATCAGGTCTATCGCACCGGTGCCGAGAAATACAACGCGATGATCGAACAGACCAAAGAGGCGCAGGAAAAGGGCCAACCGGTCCTGCTGGGCACCACGTCCATCGAGAAATCCGAACTGCTGAGCCAACTGCTGCAAAAAGAAGGAATCGCGCATAACGTTCTGAACGCCCGCCAGCACGAGCAAGAGGCGCAGATCGTCGCCGATGCCGGCCGTCTGGGCGCGGTGACCATCGCCACCAACATGGCCGGCCGCGGTACCGACATTCAGTTGGGCGGCAATGTGGAAATGAAGGTTCTGCAGGCGCTGGCGGAAAACCCCGAAGCCGACCCGGCACAGTTGCGCGCCGCCGAAGAGGCGCGTCACGCGGAAGAAAAAGAAAAGGTTCTCGCCGCAGGTGGTCTTTACGTGATGGCGTCCGAACGCCACGAAAGCCGCCGCATTGACAACCAGCTGCGTGGCCGTTCGGGCCGTCAGGGCGACCCGGGCCGCACGGTGTTCTACCTGAGCCTCGAAGACGACCTGATGCGCATTTTCGGGTCAGAGAGGCTGGACAAGGTCCTGACCACACTGGGCATGAAAGAGGGCGAGGCCATCGTTCACCCTTGGGTCAACAAGTCGCTGGAACGCGCGCAATCCAAGGTCGAAGGCCGCAACTTCGACATGCGCAAGAATGTTCTGAAATTCGACGACGTGATGAACGATCAGCGGAAAGTGGTGTTCAGCCAAAGGCGCGAGATCATGTCCTCGGATGATCTGTCCGAGATCGTCTCGGACATGCGCGAACAGGTGATCGACGACCTGATCGACGAATACATGCCGCCGAAATCCTATGCCGATCAGTGGGACACGGACGGTCTGCACGAGGCGGTCAAGGACAAGCTGACCATCGACGCGCCGGTTCAGGACTGGGCCGCCGAAGAAGGCGTGGATGACGAACAGGTGCGCGAACGCCTGATCAACGCTGCCGATGAGATGATGGCGCAGAAGGCAGCCGCCTTTGGCCCTGAAAACATGCGCAACATCGAAAAACAGGTTCTGCTGCAGACCATCGACAGCAAATGGCGCGAGCATCTTTTGACGCTGGAACATCTGCGCTCGGTCGTGGGTTTCCGCGGGTATGCCCAGCGTGATCCGCTGAATGAATACAAAAACGAAAGCTTCCAGCTGTTCGAAGGGATGCTTGACAGCCTGCGCGAAACCGTGACCCAGCAATTGTCGCGCGTGCGTCCGTTGACCGAGGAAGAGCAAAAGGAAATGCTGGCGCAGATGGCGGCTCAGCAGGCACAAGCGCAAAAGTCCGTTGATCAGGCTGCGGACCGTGCCGAAGCCACGGCCGAGGCCCAAGCCTCGGGCGATCCGCTGCCCGGTTTTGACGAGAACGATCCCAGCACATGGGGCAACCCGTCGCGCAACGACCGGTGCCCCTGTGGGTCGGGCAAAAAGTTCAAACATTGCCACGGACGCCTGACCTAACGTCAGCTAATCGCAGACACATTGAGTCCCCGCCACGGCCACATATTGGCCGTGATTGACCATCAATGTGCGACTCGCTCCTTCAACTGGGGAGGGTGTCTTGTTTGTAATTAAGAACTACGTGACCACCGGCGGCACTGTCGTATGCGCGTTGGCGATTGGTTACCTGATGCAAAACGGGTTTCCTGCCGGACCAAACGGTTCGCAGGATCCTGAAATTGTGGCCACCGCCCCGAACGCAGCTGTGTCCGGGCTGGAGGACATTGTCCTGACTTCCTCGCCACCCGCTCCGGGAACGGACCAGATCACATCATCGACGCAACGGACGTTAAAGCCCCGCCGGTCAACGCCCTCTGACCGCGCCGATTGTGGCCTCAGCGCCCGGGCTCGTGCCGTGCCCGGTGCCGCCGCCCGCCTGATCGTCAAAGCCCCCTGCCACGGCAATGAGCGGATCGAGGTGCATCATAGCGGTCTGACCGTCACGCAGGAAACAGACGCAAACGGCACATTGGATCTGACTATACCGGCCCTGTCGGAATACGCGATCTTTCTGATCTCGCTTGACGATCAGAAAGGGACCGTAGCCACCACTCACATTCCCGACATTGGCCAGTATTCCCGCGTCGCCCTGCAGTGGCAGGGTGAAACCGAGCTACAGCTGCATGCGCTGGAATTTGGCGCCAGCTATGGCGACGCGGGTCATGTCTCGGCCGGGTCCGACACGCAGGGTACGGGCAACGTCGTGCATCTGGCACAGCCTGCATTTAATGATGCCCGCAACGTGGAGGTCTACTCTTTTCCAGCGGCGCAGTCGCCCCAATCTGGGTCGATCGTTGTGACGGTCGAGGCCGAGGTGACCGAGGCCAATTGCGGTCAGGACCTGAGCGTTCAGTCCCTGGAACTTCAGTACGACCGGAGCTTGCGTTCGCGTGACCTGACGCTGAACTTTCCGGATTGTTCCAGAACCGGTGAGTTTCTGGTGTTGAATAATCTGTTTCAAAACCTGACAATCGCGGCAAACTAAACCCGCAGGCAGGCTCGAATTTCCAATGACATTTCTTCGTGTGGCGGCGGCCGCACTGTTTTCGGCAACATTTGCCTCAGCTGTTCAGGCGCAAGACATTACGCTCACCTCTCATGACGGCAAGGTCGAGGTGACCGGAACCCTTCTGGGCTTCGATGGCGAGTTTTACCGCGTCGACACCCAGTTCGGCGAGCTGACCGTCGACGGCTCAGGGGTCAGCTGCGACGGACCCGCCTGTCCCAACCTGATCGACTTCGTGGCTGAACTGCGGTTTTCGGGATCGTCCGTTATGGCCGAGAAGGTGCTGCCCGCGCTTCTGATGGGCTTTGCTGAACAGGAGGGGTTGTCCGCAAAGCCCCTTACGAAGCAAAGCGACAAACTGATGTATGAACTGCACCAGACCGGGCGCGAAGCCCCGCTTGGACGGTTCTTTTTCGACATCGGCAATACAGGTCGCGGTTTTACCGACCTGATCGCAGGGCAAACCGATATCGTGATGGCCTTACGCGAAATCCGCCCGGCTGAGCACAAGGCCGCCGAGGCCGCCGGTCTGGGAGACCTGACCCGTGCGCGCCGGTCGCGGGTTGTGGCACTGGACGCGCTTGTTCCCATTGTGGCACCCGGCAACCCGGTCCCGCATATTTCCCTATCCGATCTCGCGCTGGTGCTGTCCGGTGAGATTGCCAACTGGTCTGCCCTGGGTGGGCCGGACGCACCGATTGCCTTGCATCTGCCCGATGCCGGGTCGGGATTGGCGCAAGGGGTCCAGGATCGTTTTCTAACCCCCGCCGACGCTTCCCTGTCGAACACCGTCCTTCGACATACGCGTAGCAGCGACCTGGTGCGTACTGTGGCCGATGATCCCTTTGCCATCGGTATCGCCAGTCAGGCCGAGGCCGATATGGCCCGTGCCTTGCCGCTGGCCGGAGGATGTGGTCATGCTCTGATGGCCACCCGGCAAACGATCAAGACCGAGGATTACCCGCTGACCTCGCCCATGTTCCTGTATCTGCCCCAGCGCCGCCTCCCCCGTATCGCCCGTCAGTTTCTTGCCTATACCCAAAGCTCTGAGGCACAGATGGTGATCCGCGATGCGGGTTTTGTCGATCAGGCACCCGAGAGGATGCCCATCGAACTGCAGGGAAACCGGTTTGCAAATGCCGTTGCCTCGGGCGGCGCCGAGGTTGGTCTGGAAGAGCTGCAGCGTATGGTCACGACGTTGCGGCCTTTGTCCCGTTTGTCGTTGTCTTTCCGGTTCGAGACAGGGTCCTCGCGGCCCGACGCGCAATCGCGGTCAAACATCCAGCACCTGGCCCAACAGCTTGAGGCTGGTACGCTGGATGCACGCAAACTGGTCTTTGTCGGCTTTAGCGACGGCGAAGGCGAAGCAGCGGCCAATGCGCAGATTGCCCTGCTGAGGGCAAAAACGGTGCGTAATGCGGTGCTGGCTGCGGTGGAAACCGCGATCCCCGACAGTATCGAACTTGAGGTCGACGGGTTCGGCGAGGCCATGCCGATGGCCTGCGACGACACCGATTGGGGCCGCAAGGTCAACCGCCGGGTCGAGGTCTGGGTTCGGTAGCCCGCTACAGATACCCTTCCGATCGAAAGCTCAGTTCATTTGATTTTCCGATGATCAGGTGGTCATGCAGTGTCAGGCCCAAAGCCAGACAGGCGTCCTGAATCCGGTTGGTCATGTCGATATCTGACTGCGACGGGGTCGGATCGCCTGATGGGTGGTTGTGCACAAGAATCAGAGCCGATGCATTCAGTTCCAGCGCCCGTTTCGCCACCTCACGCGGGTAGACCGGCACGTGATCGACGGTGCCCTTGGCCTGTTCCTCATCTGCGATCAGTACGTTCTTGCGGTCCAGATAGAACACCCGGAACTGCTCGGTCTCGCGATGGGCCATGGTTGTGTGGCAGTAATCCAGCAACGCGTCCCAGCCCGAGATCACATGTCGCTGCATCACCCGC
Organism: Ruegeria sp. AD11(2025); assembly: GCF_056542405.1. NCBI lineage: Bacteria > Pseudomonadati > Pseudomonadota > Alphaproteobacteria > Rhodobacterales > Roseobacteraceae > Ruegeria > Ruegeria sp. AD11(2025). Next base: position 70,746 of record NZ_JBQFZU010000006.1, read on the forward strand.
GCACGCGCCATGCGGTGGGCGCAGGCCTCGAGGATTTTCAGGTCGGTGATGACCGTATCCCCAACGCCCTTGATCTGGCGCAGCCGTTCTTCGGGCGCGGTCAGCACCCGGTTGAAATCGCCAAATGTATCCATCAGCGCCCGTGCCAGTGGTTTGACGTCCTGCCGGGGGATGGATCGGAACAGGGCCAGTTCCAAAAGCTCATAATCCGGCATCGCCGCTGATCCACCGGACATGAACCTTTCGCGCAGCCGTTTGCGGTGATCTTTGATATAGGATGGCAACCGCCCCGAAGGCAGCGGCTGCACCGGGGCTTCGTCAGTTTCAAACAGCATCGGGGCTTCGGCAAAGGCGTCCTGGGTCATACGCCAAGACTGGCGCAGAATCGGTTTCCGAAAGGTTAACGCGCCTCACCCGCCATGCGGGCCGTGGCGCGGCGGACCAGCATATGCAGCAGGATCGAGAACACCCCCAGCGTCAGCATCGCCGCAAACATCAGATCGGTCTTGGCCCGGCCATTGGCCAACAGCATCAGATACCCCAAACCTTGCGAGGAACCGACCCATTCACCGATCACCGCCCCGATGGGCGCATAAACCGCCGCCAGTCGCATCCCCGACGCCAGCGAGGGCAAGGCGGCCGGTATCCGGATATGCCACAACACAGCGCGCGGGTTGGCCTGCATGGTGCGCGCCAGATCGAGATACCCGGCTGGCGTCCGCATCAGCCCGTCGAAAAAGGACGAGGTAATCGGGAAATAGATGATCAGCACCGCCATCGCCACCTTGGACCACAACCCGTAGCCCAGCCAGAGGGTCAACAGAGGAGCCAGCGCAAAAACCGGCAGCGCCTGCGTGAACACCAGCATCGGTTGCACCAGAACCCGCGCGGCGCGGGAATTGGCCAGTTGCAACGCAGTGACCACCCCCAGAACCGTGCCACAAGCAAGCCCGACCACCACCTCAATCGCAGTGATCCACGTGTGTTCGGCAATCAGCCAACGGTTCTGCCACCATGTTTCTGCGACCAAGGCGGGTCCGGGCAGGATGAATTTGGGCAGACCGGTCAACGAGACAATGGCCTGCCAGACCGTCAGTGCAAACAGGGTCGCGGCAAGGGCCGAAAGGTACTTCACGCCGCCTCCTCTCGCAAAAGACGCAGCAGCGCACCTTGTGTCTCCAGCGACCCAAGGTCATCGACCTTGCGCGGAACGGGCGCGGCTGGCGGCTGGCAGGGGGTCAGGCCGTGCTGAGTCATCACCAAGATGGACTGGCCCAGCCGGGCGGCCTCGGCCGGGTCATGGGTGACCAGCAGGACGGTCCGCCCCTGCAAAGCCTCAGCCGCCAGATCCTGCATGTCCGCGCGGGTGCGGGCGTCGAGCGCTGAAAACGGCTCATCAAGCAGCACAATCGGCCGATCTTCCATCAACGTGCGCGCCAAGGCCACGCGCTGCCGCTGCCCTCCCGAGAGTTCGCGGGGTCTCTTGGTCACGTGATCCTGCAGGCGCATCCTTTCGATCAGCCGGTCGCGGCGGGCAAGATCCGGCTTCTCACCCCGCAGCCGCGCGCCCAGTGAAACATTCTGCGCCACCGTCGCCCAGGGCAACAGCAGATCGTCCTGCGCCATATAGGCTACGCGCTCGGTCACCAGTTGGATATCGCTGGCCGCAATCTTGCCGGTGAACTCAGCCCCGGTGTCCAGCCCTGCAATCAAGCGCAGAACCGTGGTTTTTCCAACACCCGACCCGCCCAACAGGCACGTCCATTGCCCCGCCCCAAGGGTCAGCGTCAACGGTGCGAACAGAGTCGCGCCACCGATTGTGGCCGAACCGCTGATGGTCAGGTCGGGTGCCGGGGTCACGGGGTCAGGCCCATTTGCCAGAAATTCACCTCAAGCTCTGTCGCGGTGCGGAAGGTCCGACACAGACGTTGCCACCGCGGTGAGGCCTCGAAATCCACCCCAATGCGACGTGTTAGAGCCGTATCCAGCAATTCTCCGACCGCCTGACACGCCTCTTGAAAGTCTGGACTGGCATAGGTGTTGATCCAGTCCTGATAGGTGACGGATGTGGCCTCGGTGGCCAACCGGGCACCGATCTCACCATATCCCATCACACAGGGCGTCAGCGCGGCCAGCAGGTCCAGCAGATCGCCACTATACCCGGCCTCGAGCACGAAGCGGGTATAGGCCATGTTTTCCGCCCGTTCCTCGGTCGCGAACAATTCTTCGCCCGAGATGCCTTCTGCCGCGCAAATACCGATATGCAGCTGCATCTCTTCGGCCACCAGCGCGTTTACCGTCGCAACAGCTGTCAGCATCTCGGAATGGGTCTCGGATTTCACCACCGCCAGTGCCCAGGCGCGGGAAAAGTGGATCAGGAACACGTAGTCCTGCCGTAGGTAATGCAGAAACGCCGCGCGCGGCAGGGTGCCGTCCTTCATCCCTTCGACAAAGGCGTGGCGGGTATAGTCCCGCCACGACCCTTGCGCCGCATCACGCATCAGCGTGAACGCTTTGCCGTATCCGCTCATTGCACGGTCACGTCGATGGTGATGTCGCTGACCGGGTTGATGCTGTCGATCATGCCGCTGTCTTTCAGGAATGCCTCGAACCGGGCATATCGGCCAGCGTCAAAGCCCGCGGGACGCAGGGCAAAGCGGGGCAGCGTGTCGACCCAGGCGCGGGCGTTCAGCTCATCCTGCAACTCGGGCGAAGTGGCGGCGAAAATCTCCCAGCTTTTCTCCGGGTTGTTGACGATGAACTGGGTCGCCTTTTCGGTGGCAGCCAGAAAACGTGCAACCTTTTCGGTGTCCATTGTTTCGGGGTTGGCCACATAGATCAGCTCATCGTAGGGCGGTACACCTTCTTCTTCGATATAAAAGCACCGGCCGGCTACGCCTTCGATATCCATCTGGTTCAGTTCAAAGTTGCGGAAAGCCCCGATCACCGCGTCCACCTGACCGCTCATCAGTGACGGCGATAGCGAGAAGTTCACGTTGATCATCTCGATATCGTCCAGCGCGACGTCATGGGTGTGCAGCATCGCCGACAGAACCGCCTCTTCCACACCGGCGACAGAGAACCCGACTTTCTTGTCCTTGAGGTCGGCCAGCGTTTCAATCGGACCATCCTCAAGCACCAGCAGGCAGTTCAGCGGAGTAGCAACCAGTGTGCCGACGCGTTTCAGCGGCAGGCCCTCGTGAATCTGCAGGTGCAACTGGGGCTGATAAGACACCGCCAAATCCGCCTGACCAGCGGCCACCAGACGCGGTGGCGCCGAGGGATCGGCGGGCGGAATGATTTCGACCTCAAGCCCCTCATCGGCGAAGTAACCGTTTTCCTGTGCCACGATAATGGGACCGTGGTCGGGATTGATGAACCAGTCCAGCAGAACGGTCATCTTGTCTTCGGCCCAGGCGGGCGCGGCGGCCAGCAGGGCGATCATTGTGATCAGTTTCTTCATGTCTCGCGTTTCCTTTTCGCTCATGAGGTCGAGGCCGCGACGAGGACAATCTCGCCCGGCCAATCCGGTTGCAGTTCTTCAGCGGCCCGCCACGCGCGAAGGCCGGTAGCGCAGCAAAGCGCCAGTCTTTTCCCTTTATTTGGCTCTGATTTGAGTGACTCCACGGATTCGCGCCGGACATTGGGATGGATCGGATCTGGGACCTCATCCGGACCGCGCAATTCGATGATCAGGTCTTCTGAGGTCAGTTGATTGGCCGAAATGAAAGCAAAGCGCCGTTCTGGCTCGGGAGCTCCGTCAAAGCGAAATGTGGTGCTGCGGAACGTTTGCCCATCGATCTGCAACATCTGTCCCAGCGGCGAAGGCTGAAGGCCAAGGATCAGGTTCAGTGCCATCTGCGCCTGCATCGCGCCGATAATTCCCACGACGGGGCCGAGCACACCAGCCGTCGCACAGCTTGCACCGCTGTCAGGTGCATCGGGAAAGACCGCCCGCAGGGACGGCGCTCCACCGCAAAAGCCGCCAACATATCCCGTGAACCCCAGCACCGATGCTGAAATCAAAGGCCTACCGAGCGCGAAACAGGTGTCAGACAGGACATAGCTGGCCGCATAGCTGTCAGCGCAATCAAGAACCAAATCAACCTGTTCCACGGATTCAGTCACATTTTTATTTGTCAGAGTCTGTTTTTTGGCAATCACAATGACTTCCGCGTTCAGGGATCGACAGCGATCCGCCGCGACCTCAACCTTCGAACGGCCGCTGTCTGCCTCGGCAAACAACGTCTGCCGGTGCAGGTTCGACAGCGCGACCTCATCACGGTCCATGATGGTCAATTGACCTACCCCAGCCCCCGCCAGTAGTGGCAGCGCCGGGGCAGCCAGCCCGCCCGCGCCCACCACCAGAACGCGCGCGACGGACAGGCGGGCCTGTCCTTCTGCCCCGACCTCGGGCAGGATTGTCTGACGAGAGTAGCGGTTCATCGCGTGGCCTCGATCCATTGGCGCACGCGGGCCTCTGGATCAGCGTTCAACGTGATATCAGTGACGGCTGATACGATATCGGCCCCCGCCTGCAACACACCCGGCGCGCGTTCAACGCTCATCCCGCCGATACCGACCAGAAGGATTTTACCCACCCGCGCCTTCCATTCGGTGACCCGGGGCAAACCCTGCTGATGCCACTTCATCTTTTTCAGGATCGTCGGATAGACCGGCCCTAACGCCACATAGTCCGGGTCTATCGCCAGAACCCGCTCCAACTCATCGTCATCGTGGGTCGAGACGCCCAGTTTCAGCCCCGCCTTGCGGATGGCAGTCAGATCGGCCGCGTCCAAGTCCTCCTGTCCGAGGTGAATCCAGTCACACCCGGCCTCAATCGCCTGCTGCCAGTAGTCGTTGATCACCAGAACCGCGCCATGCTGGCGGCAGAGATCGCGCGACAGGGCAATCTGTTCGCGCACCACCGCATCGGGCTGGTCCTTGATCCGCAACTGTACCAGTTTCACACCCAAGGGCAGCATCCGGCGCAGCCAATCCGAGTGGTCGAAAATCGGGTAAAACCGGTCGAGGGTCATGACAGAAAGGCCTTTCCGATCACCGGGGTGGAGGGTTCCGCCATATCGCGCGCTTCGATCGGGTCAGCCTGATATGCCAATTGTCCGGCCTCAATCGCCAGCATCATCGCGCGGGCCATGGCGGTAGGATCTCCGGCCCGTGCCACCGCGGTGTTCAGCAGAACGGCGTCATATCCCAGCTCCATCGCCTGCGCCGCATGGCTGGGCAGTCCGATCCCGGCGTCGATCACCAGCGGTACCTCCGGGAATTCAGCCCGCATCGCGCGCAGAGCGTATACGTTGTTCAAGCCCCGGCCCGACCCAATGGGCGCCCCCCAGGGCATCAGAACCTCGCAACCCGCCGCCAGCAGACGTTCTCCCACAATCAGGTCGTCAGTGGTGTAGGGGAAAACCTGAAACCCGTCCCCGGTCAGGACGCGTGCGGCCTCGACCAGTTGAAACACATCCGGCTGGAGGCTGTCGGTGTGACCGATCAGTTCCAGCTTGATCCACCTTGTGTCAAACACTTCCCGCGCCATATGGGCGGTGGTCACGGCCTCTTTGACGGTGTAGCATCCGGCGGTGTTCGGCAGGACCAGCACACCCATGTCGCGGATCATCTGCCAAAAGGTTTGCCCGGCCCCGGCTTCGCGCCGCAGCGACACAGTGGCAACCCCGGCACCACTGTCCCGAAACGCCTGTTCCAGGATCGCGGGGCTGGGATATTGCGCCGTACCCAGCATCAGAGGGTTGGGCAGTTGGGTGCCGTAGAAGCTCTTCATTTTCACCCCCCCTGCATTGGCGCAACAACCTCGACCCGGTCGCCATCAGCCAGTTTGTGGGTAATGCGCAGACCCGAGGGCACGAAATCCTCGTTGACGGCCGTCGCCACCCGGCCTGAGAACCCGCATTCGACCAGCAGGTCCGAGAGGGTTTCGGCGCGCACCTCGCGCGATTCACCATTAAGCTCGATCTTCATCGACCATCTCCGAATGTTTGTTATCCAGCGCCAGATCCGCCACGCCCTGCGCCAGCGCCGGGGCCAACAAATAGCCGTGGCGGTATAGTCCGTTGGCATAAATCGTGCGCCCCAGCCGCCGGATACGCGGCAAGTTGTCAGGAAAGGCCGGGCGCAGATCGACCCCGATCTCGAGCACTTCGGCCTCACCAAAGGCGGGGTTCAGCGCATAAGCCGCGCTGAGCAGTTCCAGCATCGAGCGCGCGGTGATGCGGCTGCTGTCCTCGCTTTCGATCATCGTCGCGCCCAGCATGTAAATACCGTCGCCACGGGGTACGATGTAAAGCGGCATCCTTGGGTGCAGCAGACGCACGGGCCGCGTCAGGGTCACGTCCGGGCAGCGGATTACCAGCATCTCACCCTTCACGCCCCGCAGATCATGCAGCACTTCGCGGGCGTGCAAACCCCGACAGTCGATTGCGTTTTCAAGCCGCGATGGAGCGAGTTTGCGGTGGAATTGAACCCCGTGTTCCAGCAAATGCTTATGAAGGTCCCGCAAGGCCTGGCGTGGGTTTAGATGCGCTTCATTCGTGAAATGGAGACCCTTGCTGAATCCGTTCAGATCAGGCTCTAACTTGGCGATTTGGGGCTGCTCGACGTCCCTGTAGCCTTCGGTCCGGCGGGCAAACCGGCGCAGATCGGGCAGGTCGCGCGGGCGGGCCACGACCAACGTGCCCCGCCGGTCCACCGGCGTTCGCTTCGCCCACCAGCCCAGCGCAGCCTGACCCAACCGCAACACCGGCTCCTCGGCGTTTTCATACTCACACCAAGGGGCCAGCATACCGCCCGCCCACCAGGAACACCCATGCGGACCCGGAGGGCCGGCGGGATCGAAGACCTGAACCCTTACTCCGCGCGAAACAAGCTCGCTGGCCACGGCCAAACCGGCCACACCCGAGCCTATGACCGACCAGACCGTCACGCGGGCCAGACCCGGTGAAAATGGTGGACCGGCCCGTGTCCATGTCCGATCATAAGACCGTCCGCCCGGGCAATAGCGCCCTGCAGGTACTCATGCGCCTGCGCGACGGCCTCAGTCAGGCCGAAGCCCCGAGCCAACCCCGCTGCAATCGACGACGACAAAGTGCACCCGGTGCCATGTGTATTGCGCGTTTCGCGCCGAGAGGCGGTGAACTCGGCCACCCGACCGGAGGTATCAACCAGCAAGTCATAGCAGATTTTCCCGTGGCCATGTCCCCCTTTCATCAGCACCGAACCCGCGCCCAACCCACACAAGGCAAGCCCTTGCGCGATCATCTGATCGGGAGAGTCGGCCTCGGCACCACCCAGTAAACAGGCGGCTTCGGGCAGGTTCGGGGTCAGTACGGTAGCGCACGGCAGAAGAAGATCGCGCAAAGTCTGCACCGCGTCCCGCGCCAACAACGCATCGCCGGATTTCGCAATCATCACCGGGTCCAGCACGACGGGGCCATCAAACCCGGCAATGGATTCCGCAACCGTTTGTATAATCTCTGGCGTCGCCAGCATCCCGATCTTGATCGCGCCGACGTCCAGATCGGTCAGAACCGCCTCGATCTGGGCGGACACCACATCCAGCGGTATCCCATGCACCGCCGTCACCGCTTGGGTATTCTGCGCCGTCACTGCCGTAATCACGCTGGCGCCGTACACGCCCAAGGCGGACATCGCCTTGAGGTCTGCCTGTATCCCGGCCCCGCCACCACTGTCCGAGCCCGCAATTGTCAGGGCAATATGCGCCATATCGTTGCTCCAATTCAAAATGGGCAACGGGGCATGGAAAACGTCTTAGCACTGTGAGACCGTTCCCTACGCCGGTATTGCCCGGATCAGGTTCGATGGGTTAGCGCATTTACGCCTCTCAGCCCTTTGATCAGGGCACCCCAACGGTTGGGCGGACAATCTCAGGGGTTGGCAGGGGAATCAAGGGCCAATTTTGGCGCAGTTGACAGGCAAACTGGACTTATGGGGTGAAAAAAAGCCGGCCCATTGGACCGGCTCATTTATTACAATTACTGGATGCGGACTCAGCCTTTCATCCCGTCCCAAAAGGACTTGACGGAAGAGAAAAAGCTATTCGATTCCGGGTGGTTATCCTCACCCAGATCGTCGAACTCGCGCAGAAGTTCTTTCTGGCGAGCCGTCAGGTTGACCGGAGTTTCCACAGCCAGTTCGATGAACATGTCACCAACACCGCCGCCGCGCAGGGCAGGCATACCCTTGCCGCGCAAGCGCATCTGACGGCCCGATTGGCTACCGGCCGGAATCTGCACGCGACCACGGCCACCGTCAATGGTCGGCACTTCGATCGATCCGCCCAGCGCGGCCTTGGCCATGCTGACCGGCACGCGGCAATACAGGTTCACGCTGTCGCGTTCGAACAGTTTGTGATCGGACACTTCGACAAAGATATACAGATCACCCGGAGGACCACCGCGCATCCCGGCCTCACCCTCGCCTGCCAGGCGGATTCGGGTACCGGTTTCGACACCGGCGGGGATATTGACGGACAGCGCGCGTTCTTTTTCGACGCGACCTGCTCCGCTACAGGACTTGCAGGGATTCTTGATGATCTGGCCCAATCCGGAACAGGTCGGACATGTGCGTTCAACAGTAAAGAAACCCTGTTGCGCACGAACCTTGCCCATGCCCGAGCAAGTTGGACAAGTGACTGGTTCCACACCACCTTCAGCACCCGAACCGTCACAGGCCGAACAGGCAACGGCTGCGGGCACGCTGATGGTTTTCTGCAGGCCCGAGAACGCCTCTTCCAGTGACACCCGCAGGTTATAGCGCAGGTCGGACCCGCGTGCGGCCCGACGTCCGCCACCAGCGCCACCGCGTTGGCCACCCATGAAATCGCCGAACAAATCGTCGAACACATCAGAGAACGCGCTGGAGAAATCGCCTTGACCGAAGCCGCCGCCGGGACGACCGCCGCCACCGCCCATGCCGTTTTCAAAGGCGGCATGACCAAATCGGTCATAGGCGGCCTTTTTGTCGGCATCGCGCAGAACGTCATAGGCCTCGTTGGCTTCTTTGAACTGCGATTCAGCATCCGGGTTGTCCTTGTTGCGATCGGGATGCAATTCTTTGGCCTTCTTGCGAAAGCCCTTCTTGATCTCGTCCGCCGATGCGCCCTTGGACACGCCGAGCACATCGTAGTAGTCGCGTTTTGACATCAGTGTTTCCTTCTGCCTCAACGTAATCGGGCCGGCCCGGCAACCGGACCGGCCCGAATTGGCCCGGTTACCCGTTAGTTACGCTTATCGCCGTCCAGATCTTCGAACTCGGCGTCGACGATGTCGTCATCACCAGCCGGAGCAGCATCTGCCGCTGCAGGTTCGTCGTCGGCCTCTTCGGACTGCGCCTTGTAGATGGCCTCGCCCAGCTTCATCGCAGCTTCGGTCACGTTCTGGATACCGGACTTGATCTTGTCAGCATTTTCGGTTTCCAGCTCGTCCTTCAGTGCGGCAATCGCCAGCTCGATGGCTTCGATGGTGGTCGGGTCGACCTTGTCGGCATGCTCTTCCATCGACTTTTCAGTCGAATGGATGAGGCTTTCCGCCTGGTTCTTGGCATCGACCAGCTCGCGGCGTTCCTTGTCGGCTTCCGCGTTCTCTTCGGCATCCTTGACCATCTTTTCGATGTCCTCGTCGGACAGACCGCCCGATGCCTGGATGGTGATCTTCTGCTCTTTGCCGGTGCCTTTGTCCTTTGCCGAAACCGAGACAATACCGTTGGCGTCGATGTCAAAAGTCACCTCGATCTGAGGCATGCCACGCGGTGCGGGCGGGATGTCTTCGAGGTTGAACTGACCGAGGATCTTGTTGTCCGCAGCCATTTCACGCTCACCCTGGAACACGCGGATGGTTACGGCGTTCTGGTTGTCCTCGGCGGTCGAGAAGACCTGAGACTTTTTCGTCGGGATCGTGGTGTTGCGGTCGATCAAACGGGTGAACACGCCACCCAGCGTCTCGATACCCAACGACAGCGGGGTCACGTCCAGCAGAACCACGTCTTTGACGTCACCCTGCAGAACACCGGCCTGAATGGCGGCACCCATGGCAACCACTTCGTCCGGGTTCACACCTTTGTGCGGCTCTTTCCCGAAGAACTTGGTGACCTCTTCGATCACTTTCGGCATCCGGGTCATGCCACCGACCAGAACAACTTCGTCCACGTCGGCAGCCGACAGACCGGCGTCTTTCAGAGCAGCGGCACAAGGCTTCATCGACTTCTTGATCAGGTCCGAGACCAGCGATTCCAGCTTGGCACGGGTCAGTTTCATGACCATGTGCAGCGGCTGACCGTTCGAGCCCATCGAGATGAACGGCTGGTTGATTTCGGTCTGCGAGGTCGAGGACAGCTCGATCTTGGCCTTTTCTGCGGCTTCCTTCAGACGCTGCAGGGCCATCTTGTCTTTCGACAGGTCGACGCCGTGTTCCTTTTTGAACTCGTCCGCCAGGTAGTTGACGATGCGCATGTCAAAGTCTTCACCACCCAGGAAGGTGTCGCCGTTGGTCGACTTAACCTCGAACAGGCCGTCGTCGATTTCCAGAATGGTCACGTCGAAGGTACCGCCACCGAGGTCATAAACCGCAATGGTTTGGGTTTCTTGCTTGTCCAGACCATAGGCCAGCGCGGCAGCAGTCGGCTCGTTGATGATCCGCAGCACTTCCAGACCGGCGATTTTCCCAGCGTCCTTGGTGGCCTGACGCTGTGCGTCGTTGAAATAGGCCGGAACGGTGATGACCGCCTGCGTGACTTCCTCACCCAGATAGCTCTCGGCAGTTTCCTTCATCTTACCCAGAGTGAAGGCCGAGATCTGGCTTGGGGAGTACTTTTCACCGCGGGCTTCCACCCACGCGTCGCCATTGCCGCCATCGACGATGGCATACGGCACCATTTTCTTGTCTTTTTCGACTTCTGCATCATCCACACGACGACCGATCAGACGCTTGACGCCAAAGATCGTGTTGTCAGGGTTGGTGACCGCCTGACGTTTGGCAGGCTGACCGACCAGTCGCTCATCCTCGGTGAAGGCGACGATCGAGGGCGTGGTCCGCGCCCCTTCTGCGTTTTCGATGACCTTGGGCTGCGAGCCGTCCATGATGGCCACACACGAGTTGGTGGTCCCGAGGTCGATTCCGATTACTTTTCCCATATGTTCAATCCCTTTCTCTTCAAGGCGATGTCCGAGGTCCGAACCCGTTATGGCACCCGGCCCCGATCTGATATGCACGAACGGTCCTACACCATCGCGCGTCCCGGCGTATATAAGGGCGTGAAACGAGCCCTGCAAGCGGTGTAAAAGGCAGGTTTTCGGGAATCTGCAGCCTTTTTGGCAAGGTTTTGGTTAGGATTGGGGAATCTTGAATGGCGCGACTACTTTTGCGCGGTTTTGAAATCAGGAAAGGCTATCTGGACAGCGCAGCCCAAGTGCAGTTGATCGAGGTACTGCGCCCGATTCTGAAATCGGCCCCCTTGTTTCGGCCAGTGACGCCTTCGGGCAAAGAGATGTCGGTGCGCATGACTTCGGCCGGATCGCTGGGCTGGGTGACCGACAGGACCGGATACAGATACCAAGGACAGCACCCCAAAGGGGCGGATTGGCCCGCGATCCCTGATTCCATCCTTGATATCTGGCACCAATTGGCCAGCCCTGACCGCGACCCCGATTGCTGTCTCATCAACTATTACGGTGAAGGTGCCCGGATGGGGCTGCATCAGGACAAGGACGAGGTCGATTTTTCCTGGCCGGTGCTGTCAATCTCATTGGGGGATGACGCGCTGTTTCGCATCGGCAACCAGACGCGCGGCGGCAAGACCGAGTCGATCTGGCTGAACTCCGGCGACGTGGTGATCATGGGCGGCCCGGCCCGGCTGACATATCACGGGATTGACCGTATCCGGTTCGGGTCTTCGAAACTGCTGCCCAAGGGTGGTCGGATCAATCTGACCCTGCGCGTGGCAGGCTAGCGGCGCGCGCTCCAGCTCTGGGATACATGCTGACGCGAGAAAAAGATCCCCAAAAGCCCGATCAGCAGCAAGGCCAGCCCAACCCAAAGCGCATATTCCCAACTGGTATTGCGGGGAAAGTAGTTGCGGAACACGAACCCCCTGCACTGGTCGATGATGTGAAACAGTGGGTTCCACGCAAACATGGCCAGCGTGGCGCCACCCAACGCATTTGCCAGAAACATTTTCCCCGAAAAGATCATGTTCAGACGGCGGTAGATGTTGCTTAGAATCGTGGAAACGGTTGGCAACCATGGTTTCAGGGCCATGAATACCACACCGACGGAACATCCGGTGAACCAGGCCAGTATCAACATCCCAAAAGCACCGCCTGGGTCCTGAATCTCAATTGGCGACACAGTGACACTGTAAAGGAACAGTATGATGATGATTGTGACCATCTGCGTATAGAGCGTGCCGAACGCGGTCGCCAGCAACATGACCATCATGTTCATCGGCGAGTGCAGCATCATCGGGTTACCCCCGGTGCTGACCCCCGCCACCGAACTGACAGATCTGATATGCGTCACAAACAAGAAAACGCCGGACAGCAGATACAAAACGAACTCGCCCCGGATTCTGGCAATACGCGGGCCCATGAAAGACATGATCACGTAAATCACCGCGACCAGGGCCAGGACTTGCAGAATATTGACCAGGATGGCCAGCACCGCGTTGCTGTGTTGTGATCGCACACTGCGCACAACGGCATGGAAAATAAGCTCGGCGGTTGTGAACGCGCCGCCCAGTAATGTCTGGTTTCGCTTGAAATAATACACCCGAAGCGTCTTTCCCGTTTTTTCGCCTGTAATCTGCCACGAATTTCTTGCCGATCCGTAACCGGCACATCATAAGGCCGTCAGGATATTCGATCAACAAATCGCAGGAACGGAGCATTTTTGTGACCTACGACGCCCTCATCCCCGTCATTCGACGTCTGGCCCTGGAAGCGGGCGACAAGATCATGGAGATTTACAATTCGGATGATTTCGACGTCAAAGTCAAATCCGACGCCAGCCCTGTGACCGAAGCGGACGAGGCCGCCGATGCGTTGATCTCGGCCGGTCTGCGCGACGCCTTCCCCGACATCCTGCTGGTGACCGAGGAACAGGCCGCTTCACATTCGAAAAAGGGTGACACGTTCCTGATCGTCGATCCGCTGGACGGCACCAAGGAATTCATCAACCGCCGCGGCGATTTCACGGTGAACATCGCGCTGGTGGAAAACGGCGTTCCAACCCGCGGCGTGGTTTATGCGCCTGCGAAAGAGCGCATGTTCTATACGCAGGCCAATGGTCAATCGGTCGAAGAAACCGGCGCGCTGGACAAAGCGCAAGCCGGGGATGCTTTGCCGATATCAGTCTCTAAACCAGACAATTCGGCGCTGTTGATCGTGGCGTCGAAATCGCACCGGGATCAGGCGACCGAGGATTACATCAACAAATACCAGGTACAGGACAGCAAGAGCGCGGGCTCGTCGCTGAAATTCTGTCTGGTGGCAACGGGTGAGGCCGATCTGTATCCCCGTGTAGGTCGCACGATGGAGTGGGATACCGCCGCAGGTCACGCCGTTCTGGCGGGCGCCGGCGGTAAGGTTGTGCGCTTTGATGACCACACACCGCTGACCTATGGCAAAGACGAATATGCAAACCCGTTCTTTATCGCCTACGCTCCGGGTGTTGAGCTGAAGGAGGCCTGATGTCCGTTCTGATCGCCATTCCCGCCCGTTACGCCTCGACCCGGTATCCGGGCAAACCGCTGGTCCCGCTGACCGGCGCCAGTGGCAATGCAATGACCCTGATCGAACGGTCCTGGCGCGCGGCATGTTCGGTCTCGGGCGTCGACAAGGTGGTTGTCGCCACCGATGACGACCGCATCCGCGAGGTGGCCGAAGGCTTCGGGGCCGAGGTGGTGATGACCTCGGAAACCTGCGGCAATGGCACCGAACGCTGCGCCGAAGCGCATACTGAGCTTGGTGCCGGTTACGACATCGTGGTGAATCTGCAGGGCGATGCGCCGCTGACCCCACACTGGTTTGTTGAAGACCTGATCGCCGGATTGCGCGCCGCGCCCGAAGCCGGGGTAGCGACACCGGTTCTGCGTTGTGACGGCAACGCGCTGAACAGTCTGCTGAACGACCGCAAGAACGGGCGCGTCGGCGGCACCACCGCGGTGTTCGCCGCCGACAACAGCGCGATGTATTTCTCGAAAGAGGTCGTCCCCTATACCGCCGAAACCTTTGCCGGAGACGACGCAACCCCGGTTTTCCACCATGTCGGCGTCTATGCCTATCGCCCCGATGCGCTGGCCGCCTACCCCGCATGGCCCGTTGGTCCGCTGGAGCAACTGGAAGGGCTGGAACAGCTGCGTTTCATGGAAAACGGCCGCAAGGTTCTGTGCGTCGAGGTCGAGGCCAAAGGCCGCCAGTTCTGGGAGCTGAACAACCCTCAGGACGTCCCCAAACTGGAAGAAATGATGGCCGCCATGGGGTTGGAGTGAGGTCTTTCCCCCAATCGACATAGGCCTGACGGCGTAGCTGTGCACAGTTAATAAACCTGGAAGAATAGATGACCAACATTCTTGTAACCGGCGGTGCCGGATATATCGGATCGCACGCCTGCAAGGCGCTGGCGCAGGCAGGCTATACACCAGTGACCTATGACAACCTGATCACTGGCTGGCAGGACGCAGTAAAATTCGGCCCGTTCGAACAGGGTGACCTGCTGGATCGCGCCCGACTGGATGAGGTCTTTGCCAAGTACAAACCTGCCGCCGTGATGCACTTTGCCGCCCTCAGCCAGGTGGGTGAAGCCATGTCCGAGCCCGGCAAATACTGGACCAACAACGTCACCGGCTCGCTGTCCCTGATAGAAGCTGCGGTCGCCGCAGGTTGCCTGAACTTTGTCTTCTCGTCGACCTGCGCCACCTATGGCGAACATGACAATGTGGTGCTGGACGAAGACACGCCGCAAGAACCGCTGAACGCCTATGGCGCATCGAAACGCGCCATCGAGGATATCCTGCGCGATTTCCAGGCCGCACACGGTCTGAATCACGTCATCTTCCGCTATTTCAACGTCGCCGGCGCCGATCCGGACGGCGAGGTGGGCGAATTCCACCGCCCCGAGACCCATCTGGTGCCGCTGATGCTGGACGCCATCGACGGCAAGCGCGACGGGCTGACCGTGTTCGGCACTGATTACGACACGCCGGACGGCACCTGCATCCGCGACTATGTGCATGTCTGCGATCTGGTCGATGCACATGTGCTGGGTCTCAATTGGCTGGAACAGGGCAAAGGCAGCCGGGTGTTTAACCTGGGAACCGGCTCGGGCTTTTCGGTGATGGAGGTAATCGGCCATTCCAAAGCCGTCACCAATCGCGAGGTGCCGTATTCTATCGGCCCCCGCCGCGCCGGGGATTGCACCAAACTGGTCTCGGGCTCGGTCCGCGCCGGGCAAGAGCTGGGCTGGACGCCGAAAAAATCAACGTTAGAGACGATGATCGGCGATGCCTGGCGCTGGCATCAGAACGGCAATTACGCGAAGTGAGCCGCCCATGACCGACCGTGCAACCGATACTCTTCCGCCCATAGGATGGGTGCAGAAATACCGGTTGCGTCTGAAACGGCGGCGGCTGCTGTGGCGATCCTTCCGCAGCCGCCATCAACTGACCAGCCTGAACGATCAGACTGCACAGATCAGGCCCGGTGCCGTTCTGGCCTTCACCACGCTGCGCAATGAACTCAACCGCCTGCCGTGGTTCTTCCGCCACTATCGCGCGCTGGGGGTAGATCATTTTCTGATCGTGGATAACGGCAGCGATGACGGCTCGGTCGATTTCCTGCGTGATCAGCCGGATGCGTCGCTGTGGCAAACCCCGACCAGCTATCGCGAGGCGCGATACGGGCTGGATTGGCTGACATGGCTGCAAATGCGCTATGGGCATGGTCACTGGACCTTGATGGTGGATGCTGATGAGCTGCTGATCTATCCCCATCACGACAGCAAACCCCTGCAGGACCTGACCGCAGAGCTTGACCGGCAAGGCCGTGCCGCCATTGGCGCGCTGATGCTGGATCTTTATCCCAAGGGTCCGCTGGGTACGCAAAGCTTTGACCCTGAAACCGACCCGACCGAGGTTCTGAACTGGTTCGATCCCGGCCCCTACCGGGCGCAGCGGCAAAGCCCTTTGGGCAACCTGTGGGTACAGGGCGGCGCGCGGGAACGCATGTTCTTTGCCGACCGGCCCCGCCATTCGCCGACGCTGAACAAAATCCCTCTGGTCCGGTGGTCGCGACGCTATGCCTTTGTGAACTCGTGCCACTCGGCCCTGCCCCGGTATCTGAACGCGATCTATGACGGTCCCGGGGGCAACACCCCTGCAGGGGTGTTGCTGCACACCAAATTCCTGCCCGAAGTGGTCGGCAAGTCAAAATCCGAGAAAGCGCGGCGTCAGCACTTCCACGATCCCGACCAGTTTGCTGCCTATTATGATGCAATCGCCGACCGTCCCGACATGTGGACGCCCCAATCGGTCCGCTTTCAAGACTGGGCCCAACTGCAGAAACTGGGCCTTATGGGGAATATTTGCTGAAAAGCCGCATATGTGACTAACCAATTTTAAATGCGTTGCTATGAAAGATGCAAAGGTGGCATAAATCGGCAATTGCCCGGCACCACTCTGGATCGTCCAGCCCCCGGGCAAGCTCGCGGAACAAAAAAGGCAGAGCGCACGCGTGAGCCTGTTGGATTCATACCGAATGAGATTGCGGCGCAAGCGCCGCCTTGCGCGCTGCGTTCTGAAACAGCGACAGCTGAAGCCGGTGTCCGACAAAACCGCCAACATCCGAAGCAACGACGTGTTGTTGATGAGCGTGTTGCGAAACGAAAAAATCCGCCTGCCCTATTTCTTGGATTATTACCGCAAGCTGGGCATCGACCATTTTCTGTTCGTCGACAATGACAGCGATGACGGATCGCGCGAATATCTGGTCAGTCAGCCCGACACCTCAGTCTGGCACGCGCAAGCCAGCTACAAACGAGCCTCGTTCGGGCTGGACTGGTCTAATTACTTGCTGCGCAAATACGCGCATGGACGCTGGGTCCTGACCGTCGATCCGGATGAGTTCTTCATCTACCCGTTCTGCGACACCCGCCCGATCGGTGCCCTGACCGATTGGCTGGATGGCTGCGCTGTGCGCAGTTTCGGCACCATGCTGATCGACATGTACCCGCAGGGGCCGGTGGATGCGGAACTCTATCGCGAGGGGCAGGATCCGTTTGAGATCGCCCGCTGGTTCGATTCCGGCAATTACATGATCACCAAAAACCCGGATTACGGGAATCTGTGGATTCAGGGTGGCCCGCGCGCGCGGGTGTTTTTCCGTGACACCCCCTCGAAGGCGCCGGCGCTGAACAAGATCCCTTTGGTCAAATGGGACCGGCGCTATGTCTATGTCAGTTCGACACACTCGCTGCTGCCGCGCGGGCTGAACCAGGTCTATGACGAATGGGGCGGCGAAAAGACCAGCGGCGCCTTGCTGCATGCCAAGCTCATCAACACTTTGGGTGAAAAGGCGCAGGAAGAGATGCAGCGCCGCCAGCACTTCCGCCGGTCGGGCGAGTACCGCGCTTATGCCGAGGGATTGGGGGACAAGCCGGTTTTCTGGTGCGAGCAATCCGAGAAACTCATCAACTGGCGGCAGCTTGAGATCCTTGGCCTGATGTCGAAAGGAAACTGGGCATGAGCCGTCTGGGCGTCATCATGCTGGTCCACACGGCACTTCACCGGGCCGAGCAGGTGGCGCGCCATTGGACAGCCTCAGGCTGCCCGGTGGTGATCCACGTGGACCGCAAAGTACCCGCCCGGGTCTATACCGAATTCACCGCTTCATGTGCCAACGACCCGCTGATCCGGTTTTCCGACCGTCATGTCTGCGAATGGGGTGGTTGGGGCATCGTTGCGGCCTCGCAATCCGCTGCGGAACTGATGCTGAGCACCTTTCCGGACGTGCATCATGTCTACCTGTCATCAGGCGCCTGCCTGCCGTTGCGGCCGGTAGAAGAACTGATCGACTATCTCGCGGACCGGCCCCGCGTTGATTTCGTCGAAAGCGCCACCACCGCCGATGTCAGCTGGACCATTGGCGGGTTGGATCAGGAACGATTCACCCTGCGGTTCCCGTTTTCCTGGCGCAGAAACCGCAAACTGTTCGACGCCTATGTGAAGTTGCAGCGCGCGCTCGGCATACGCCGAAAAATCCCCGACGGGTTGGTGCCGCATATGGGCAGCCAGTGGTGGTGCCTGACTCGCCAGACCCTCTCGGCCATTCTGCAGGACCCCAGGCGACAGACTTATGACCGCTATTTCCGGCGTGTCTGGATTCCGGATGAAAGCTATTTTCAGACGCTGGCGCGGCTCTATTCCACCCATATCGAAAGCCGGTCGCTGACCCTGTCCAAATTCGACTATCAGGGTCGGCCGCATATCTTCTATGACGACCATCTGCAGCTGCTGCGCCGCTCAGACTGCTTCGTGGCGCGGAAAATCTGGCCGCACGCAGATCGGTTGTATCAATCCTTCCTGGCCGATCAGAACAGCGCCATGCGACCGGCCGAGCCCAACCCGGGCAAGATCGACCGTGTGTTTTCCAAAGCGGTCGAGCGTCGGACCTGTGGGCGCGACGGGCTGTATATGCAAAGTCGCTTTCCGCGCCACGGCAGCGAGAATGGGCTTACCTCTTTCCCCTATTCGGTGTTCCAAGGCTTTACAGAGCTGTTCGAAGGGTTCGAGCCCTGGCTGACCGAAACCACGGGTGCGCGCGTGCACGGGCATCTGTTCGGCCCCGAACGTGCCGAGTTTTCCGGAGGTCAATCGATTATCAACGGGTCGCTCAGCGATTGCGCCGTTCTGAGGGACTATAACCCCACGGCCTTTGTTTCAAACCTGATCTGGAACACCCGAGGCGAGCGGCAGTGCTTTCAGTTCGGTCCCGCGGATACCCAGCAAATCAACTGGTTTCTGACCCGGGACAGGAACGCGCAAATCTCGGTCATCACCGGGGCCTGGGCGATCCCGCTGTTTCGGTCAAACAGGAACTTTGCCGACATCCGCAATGAAGCCGCCCGCCTGCAGCAAATCGAGACCAAACAGCTTGAGGTTCTGAACTCGGTCTGGACCAAGGCGCGGGTGCGTATCTGGTCGCTGGCCGAGTTTGTGGAATCTCCGATGGAGCCCTTGCAGACGGTGATCGAGGAAATCGGTACCTCACGCGCCAGCCACCTGACAAAGGCACCGTTGATGGTGGATCTTTCGGGGTTCGGGAAATTCCTTCAAAATCTCAAGAATCAGGGGATGCACCCCTATCTGATGGGCGACTTCCCCACCGATGATGTGTTTGGCGCCCGCGCCCGGCCGTTCAAAAAACCCTATCTGGTGCAATAGCCTGTGATGACGTCGGAATTTGACTATTTCATCGTTCTTGCCGCGATGCGCACCGGGTCCAACCTGTTGGAATTCAACCTGAACGCACTGGATGGGGTTACCTGCCATGGCGAAGCGTTCAACCCGCATTTCATCGGCCGCCTCAAATCCGAAAGCCTGCTGGACGTAACGCTTGAGGAACGGGACGACGACCCGATGAAACTGGTCCAGGCGATCAGGTCCGCACCGGGCGAGATCAACGGGTTTCGGTTCTTTCAGGGGCACGATCCCCGTGTATTAGAGCCTGCGTTGTCCGACCCGCGTTGTGCCAAGATCATCCTGACGCGCAACCCGCTGGACAGTTACGTTTCGCTGAAAATCGCGCGCGAAACCAAGCAGTGGCAACTGAAGAACATCAAACGTCGCCGCGAGGCACAGGTTGAATTCGAGCCGCAGGAATTCGAGAAGTACCTGGACCAGCAGCAGGAGTTTCAACTTCTGCTGCTCAACGCGCTTCAAACCTCCGGGCAGACCGCGTTTTACATCGCCTATGACGACCTGACCAATCTGGACGTTCTGAATGGGTTGGCCGCATGGCTGGGGGTTCCGTCGCGGCTGTCCTCGATCGACGACACGATCAAGCCGCAGAACCCTGATATGGCCCTGTCAAAAGTGACTAATCCGGAAAAGGCCGAGCAGGCGCTGGCCCGGATCGACAGTTTCAATCTGCACCGCACTCCGAATTTTGAGCCCCGTCGCGGGCCCGCGATCGGCACTTATGTCGCCACACCTGAAACGCCGCTGATGTACCTGCCAATACGCGGCGGGATCGAGGGACCCGTGACCCAGTGGCTGGCCGAACTTGATGCGACCAAGACCGACAAGCTGATCACAAATCAGAACCGCAAACAGACGCGGCGCTGGCTGCAGGCCCACCCCGGACACCGGAAATTCACCGTGCTGCGGCACCCGCTGGCGCGGGCGCATTCGGCCTTTTGCTCCTATATCCTCAGCACCGAATCCGGTGCCTACCTGAAAATCCGCAACATGCTGCGCAACCGGTTCAAGATGCCGATCCCCGGCCAGCTGCGTAAAGGTAACTATTCGCGCGATCAGCACTATGAGGCGTTTTCTGCCTTCCTCACCTTTCTGCGGCAAAACCTGGCCGGACAGACGCCGGTGCGGGTGGACGGTGTGTGGTGCAGCCAATCTCAGGCCCTTGAGGGGATGGCTACTTTTGCTATCCCCGACCTGATCCTGCGAGAGGACGAGATCACCGCCGCCCTGCCCGATCTGGCGCGCCGGATGGGGCACGACCATCCGCCGACACCCGGCCTTAGCGCACCGGATGTCCCGTTTACGCTGGCCGAGATTTACGACGACACGCTTGAGGCGCTGGCGGCGGATGCTTACCAGCGCGATTACATGCAATTCGGGTTCGAGGCTTGGAAGCCGCTTACGGGCGCAGCGTGATCAGCGTACCCCGGTTTACCATCGCATAGATCTCTTCGATCTCTTCATTCTTGACTGCGATGCAGCCCGCGGTCCAATCCGGCGTCTTTTTGGCGCGCTTACGCTCGGACCGTTTCTTGGGCTCACCGTGAATGAAAATATCACCGCCCGGATCCACACCCGCCGCCTTGGCCTGCGCAATGTCATTCGAGTTTGGATAAGAAATGCCCAGCGAAAGGTGATAGCTGCTATTGGGGTTGCGCCGATCAATCAGATAGCTGCCCTCGGGCGTGCGACCATCGCCACGCTGGGTCTTTGTCCCCGTCGGAGCAAACCCAAGTCTGACATCGTATGATTTGAGGATTTTCTCATTGTGCAGAAGGTACATCTTCCGCGCACCCTTGTTGATGACCAGTGAGGTCACTTCGGGTCCATCATAAGTTAGAAATCTGGGGCTTGCCGAGGCACAAGCTGAAAGACTCAGCGTTGCCATTGCGCCCAATCCAAATGCTCGACGATCCATGTTTCACTGCCTGCTCATTTTTTTCAGCATTATGCCAGAAAATGGAAAAACTGAAATCACTTTTTGCTGTGTGATTGTTCGGTCAGACGACGCTCGATGCTTTCCAACCGTTCCAAAACCTCATCACGATAGGCGTCGGTTTTCACCTCATCCTCGGCATGGTGTGCATCCTGCATCGAGTTCACGATCAGACCCACCAGCAGGTTCACCACCGCAAAGGTGGTGACCATGATGAAGGGCACAAAGAACACCCAGGCATACGGGTACACCTCCATGACCGGGCGCACGATGCCCATCGACCAGCTTTCCAGCGTCATGATCTGGAACAGCGTATAGGCCGACTGACCCAAGTCACCGAACCATTCAGGGAAAGACGTCGAGAACAGCTTGGTCGAGATTACCGCACCGATATAGAACAAGATCGCCATCAACAGGAACACGCTGGCCATGCCCGGCAGAGCTGAAATGAAGCCTTCGACAACCCGCCGCAGGCGGGGTGCCACCGAGATAACACGTAAAACCCGCAATATTCGTAGCGCCCGCAGCACCGACAGCCCCCCGGCACTGGGAATCAGGGCAATGCCGACGACGATGAAATCAAAGACATTCCAGCCGTTTAGAAAGAACCGCCGCCCAGTGGCCAGCAATTTCATGGCGATCTCGGCCACAAAGATGGTCAGACAGATGCTGTCAAGCGTCACGATCAAGGGGCCGGCGGCCTCCATCAGGGTGGGTGATGTCTCCATCCCCAGCAAAATTGCATTGAAAATGATGACCCCGGTGATGAACCGGCCGAAGATGGGATTTTCAATGATGCCAAGCAGGCGTTGATTGAATCCCATTGTGACTTTCTCCTGTGTGCTCATGATGTGGGCCCCAAGACAAACCGCGCGGCCAGTTCGGTGTGTGATGACCATCGAAATTGGTCCACCACCTGTACCCATTCAAGGGTGTAGCCCGCGTTAACCAGCGTTTTTGCATCCCGGGCGAAAGTGACCGGATTGCACGATACATAAGCGATCACCGGGCGCTGCGCCTGCGCCAGTTCGGATATCTGTGCCTCGGCCCCTGCGCGGGGCGGGTCGATGACGACAGCGTCAAAGCTCTTCAATTCATCCGGCATCAGCGGGCGGCGGAACAGATCGCGGGCCTCGGTGGTGACGCGTTTCAAGCCTTGCGCACGACGCCAGCCCTGATCCAGGGCGTCGGTCATCGCGGCCTCACCTTCGACCGCGTGGACCTCAGCAGTTTCGGCCAGGGGCAGTGAGAAGGTACCGCTGCCTGCAAACAGATCAACAACCCGCTTTGCACTCTGCGTGGCCAGCAAAACCGCCTGCATTAGAGCCTGTTCACCGTCTTTTGTCGCCTGCAGGAACGCACCGGGCGGCGGCACAACCCCGGCCACGCCAAACCGCTGCACCGGAGGCTGGCGCATCGCGATCACCTCACTATCCCAGCTCAGCCGCGCCAGCCCGTGTTTCTCGGTTGCCTGCGCCAGCGCCAGTTCCAGAGGACCATCCAGGGGCTTGCCGCCCTTGACCGCCACATCCAGACCGCCTTCGGACAGGGTCAAAGTCACCGCCAGTACACCCTTGCGGCTGCCACCCAGAACAGCAAGCGCTTCGGCCACCGGAATGGCCGCGATCAGGGCCGGGTCCAGCAAATGACAGTCAGGAATCTCGGTAATCGTGTCCGAGGCGCGGCCATGAAACCCGGCCAGCGTGCCCTTTTTCGTCCGTCGTACCGCGATTGTCGCCCGGCGGCGCGAGCGTTCCGCAGAGGTGTGGATCGGACGCATCGGCGCCTCCAACCCCTGTGCCGTCAGGGCGGTACGCACTACCTCGACCTTCCAATCGGCCACGAATTCATCCGCGGCGTGCTGCAACTGACAGCCACCGCAGGCCTTGTAGTGGCGGCACCGAGCCTTCACCCGCTCATCCGAGGGCGTTTCAACCCGGATATCGGTCAGCAACTGGCCAACCAACGTGCCGCTGACCACCTCACCCGGCAGGGTCCGGGGTGCGTAAACGGGACCGTCGGCGATGCCATCGCCCTGATGGCCCAAGCGGGTTATGGTGAACTGCTGCGTCATGGAAGGCCTGATACCGGGGCTTTGCGCGCAACAAAACCCCTTTGCAAGCAATGCGCGTTATTCGGCGGCTTCAGCCTGAATGAACCCGCCGGATTGACGGTGCCAGAACCGGGCATAGAGCCCGCCTTGATCCAACAGCGCGTCATGGGTGCCTGTCTCCACTATCCGCCCTTCATCCAAGACAATGATCCGGTCCATCTCGCTGAGCGTGGACAAGCGATGTGCAATCGCCAGCACGGTTTTGCCCTGCATCACCCGGTGAAGCGCTGTCTGGATCGAGGCTTCGACCTCGGAATCCAGCGCGGACGTCGCCTCGTCCAACACCAGTATCGGCGCGTCCTTGAGAATGGCACGGGCCAGGGCGATCCGCTGCCGCTGTCCACCGCTGAGCTTCACACCGCGCTCGCCCAGATGCGCGTCATAGCCGATGCGACCATGGGCATCCTGCAGGCTGAGAATAAACTCATGCGCCTCGGCCTTTTTGGCGGCCGCGATCATCTCATCCTCGTTGGCATCCGGGCGGCCATACAGGATGTTCTCACGTGCTGATCGATTGAACATTGCGGTTTCCTGCGTAACCATGCCGATCTGCCCGCGCAGACTGTCCTGCGTCACATGGCGCACATCCTGCCCGTCAATGCGAATTGCGCCATTTTCCCCGTCATAGAGCCTGAGTAGCAGCGACACCAAAGTCGATTTCCCCGCCCCCGAGGCGCCAACAATGCCCAGCTTCTCTCCCGGGTGAACGGTCATGGTCACTTCAGTTACACCGCCCACATCGCGGCCATAGGCAAAGCTGACATGGTCGAAATCAATCTGTCCTGCCGCTACGGTCAGGCCGGTCGCGTCGGGCACATCCTCGACCCGCTCGCGCTTGGCCAGCGTTTTCATTCCATTTTCGATCTCGCCCACATTGGCATAGAGCCCCATCAGCGTAAAACTGACCCAGCCGGTCATCTGCGAAACACGGATCGAGATCGCACCCGCAGCCACAATATCCCCCGCCGTCGCAACTCCGTTGCGCCACAGCAACAGCGTTGCACCGATCAGCAGAACTGGCAGAACACCTGCCAATACCATCAGAATAAAGCGGAAGCTGGCAGACAGTTTGCCGAAGGCCAGCATTTTCTCGCGCAGATCGACCATCGAGCTTCGCGCGGCCTGATCCTCGAAAGCGGAATGAGCGAACAGCTTGACGGTCTTGATATTGGTGATCGTGTCGACCACCTGCCCCGACACCATCGCCCGCGCTCCCGCCCGCGCCGAGGACCGCACGCGAATGCGCGGCAGATACCAGCGGATCAGCAGGAAATAGACCGACAGCCAGGCAGCAAAGGGCAGGATTACCAGCGGGTGAATAGACCCTAACAAAAGCAAAGAGCCTACAAGTGAGGCCAAGGCGAACACAATTGCGCTGATCGTCTCGGACACCACCGAGGCCATCGCGTTCGACGTCTGCATTTGTTTCTGAGCAATTCGGCCCGCGAAATCGTCATCGAAATAAATGACCGACTGGCCCAGCGTCCAGCGGTTCAGCTTCGCCAGAACCAGAGGTGGGATGTTGGGCATGACGACATAGTTGTTCGAAAACGCCGAAAACCCGAAAAACACCGGGCGCAACAGCATGAAAAAAGCGGCAACACCCAGAATCGTCCACAAATTGCTGCCTGTCAGGATGTTCTGTGGCCCGCTCTCGGTTGCAAGATCGATCACGAGTCCCAGCATCCAGGCCGTCCCGGCCTCCATCGCGCCCGCCGAGGCCGAGAAAAAGGCCGCAACAAAAATCATCGGCCACGCACCCGACAGGCACCAGCGAATAAACGCCCCCAGCGTTTGCGGCGGGGGCGTTTCAGTGTTTTTGAACGGATCGATCAGGTCGGCAACCTTCATTCCGCGGCCTCCGGGTTCAGGAAGCCTCCAGATTGCCGCGCCCAGAACCGGGCGTAAAGCCCGCCATGCGCCAACAGCTCGGAATGTCCGCCCTGTTCCACGATCCGGCCGCCATCCATGACCAGAATGCGGTCCATCTGGGCAATCGTACTCAGTCGGTGGGCAATAGCGATCACGGTTTTACCTTGCATCATGCCGTAGAGAGTTTCCTGAATCGATGCTTCGACCTCGGAATCCAGGGCGGATGTCGCCTCATCCAACAACAAGATCGGCGCGTCTTTCAGGATCACCCGCGCCAACGTCACCCGCTGCCGCTGACCACCAGAGAGTTTCACGCCGCGTTCCCCTACATGCGCGTCGTAGCCGGTGCGCCCCTGCGGGTCCTGCAGATCGAGGATAAACTCATGCGCCTCAGCCTGTTTTGCAGCGCCGATCATCTGCTCTTCGGTGGCCTCGGGACGGCCATAGAGAATATTGTCCCGCACCGAGCGGTGCAGCAAAGCGCTGTCCTGCTGCACCATACCGATATGACTGCGCAAACTGTCCTGCGTGACGCTTGCAATGTTCTGCCCGTCGATCAGGATCGCCCCCTTTTCCACGTCGTAAAACCGTAAAAGCAGCTTTACTAGGGTCGATTTCCCGGCACCAGACCGCCCGATCAACCCGATCTTTTCGCCGGGATGAATTGTCAGGTTGATATGATCCAGGCCACCTGTCTTGCGCCCGTAATGGTGCGACAGGTCGCGAATGTCGATCTGTCCTTTGGTGAGTTGCAACGGTTTAGCCGCTGGCGCATCCAACAGATCGATGGGTTGGGCAATTGTCTCCATCCCCTCGGCCACAACACCCAGTTGGCGGAAGAAACTGGTCAGTGCCCACATGATCCATCCGGTCATCGCGTTCAGCCGCAGCGTGAGCGCGGTGGCTGCAGCGACCACACCGACAGAGGCGCTGCCCTGCATCCACAGGGCAATCGCCCAGCCGACAACGCCGACGATCAGCAGACCGTTCAGCGTGACCAGAACCGCATCCATGATGGTGAAAATTCGCATCTCGACCTGAAAGGTCCGGCGGGTTTCCTCGATGGCTTCGCGGGCATAGTCCAGTTCTTGATCGTCATGGGCAAACATCTTGACCGAGTGGATGTTGGTATAGCTGTCTACGACGCGACCCGTTACCGCTGAGCGCGCATCGGACGCCGCCTGCGATGCCGGGCCAACCCGCGCCACTGTCCAGCGCACCAGCAGGCCATAGAGCACGAGCCAGATCAGCAGCGGCAGAAGCAGCCGTGGATCTGCCGCCATCAACAAGATCGCCGCCCCGATCAGATAGGCCAGCGAGAAAGAAATGGCGTCAAACACCTGAAACACCGCCTCACCCGCCGCGGGCGGTGTTTGCATGATCCGGTTGGCGATGCGACCGGCAAAGTCATTCTCGAACCACCCCACCGATTGCCGCAGCACGTGCTTATGTGCCCGCCAGCGGATCAGGGTGCCGAAGTTCGGCAGGATCGTGTTGTTCAGCAACAGCACGTCGACCACATGCAGCATCGGGCGCAGCAGCAGCACGAACACAGCCATCAGGATCAGTTCAGTGCCGTGGGCCTGCCAGACCTCGGCAGGTGACCCGGACAACAGGTCAACAACCCGACCCATGTAATAGATCAGACCGACCTCGACTGCCGCAACAATGACCGAGATCAGCGCGGCCCAGAAGAAAACCCGCACGAACGGCCGGGAATAGTCCAGCATGAACGGCCACAACCGCGTGGGCGGCGTGTCGGTCTCTTCATACGCAACAAAAGGGTCAACTAGGTTTTCGAAATAGCGAAACATGGAGGGTGCTCCGATTGAGCAGGAAATTCAGGACGTGCGAAAACAGATGGCGCCAGAACACCACCCTTACGGGTCAAAGTGTTCCGGCTTTAGCCGAACCAGATCCCGTAATACATTCGCATGCCTCCCTCCAAATCAGGTAACAGGGGCACGTAACCACAATATGATTATTTTGTCATCCCTTTTTGAGACTTCGTCTCAACCGCCCAGCAGGTCCTTGCGATTCAAGGAAAAGCCAGAAGCGATCCAGCGGGTTTCAAGCTCGGCCAGTTTTTTACCCAGCGCGGGGCCGGTGAAGTCAGGGATCAGGTCGGTCGCCTGAACCGGAAAATCGGCGGCGGCACCTTTGCGCAAATCCTGCCGCATGTCTTCGGACCAGGGCTGTTCCAGAAAAGCGCAGCGCAACAGGGTTTCGTGCATCCCGCCTTCTTCCCCATAGCGGAAGCCCAGTTCGGCAATACTGGCGGTGCCTGCGGCCTCATCCCGCATCCGGGTCAGCCGTTGCAACTGCGCCTTGCTCAGGCGCAAGGTTTTGGCGATCTCAGGGGTGGCAATGGCGGCCAGACGTCGGATCGGCTCGGGGGTGACCCCGGCCTGGTGTTCCAAAACGACCAGAGGCGCCAGCGACCGGTCTTCGGCCCCCGGGGTCAGCTGTGCCAGGACACCCGCCTGACGCATGGCAGCAACCGAAGGCGCGGGATCGGGTGCGCCCATAAGCTTCAGCAGCTCGGCCCCGACCCGTTCGCGCGACAGGCCAGCCAGCCCGTCCAGATTGGCCGCAATCGCCGCCAGTGCGTCCGGGTCGAACCCGGCCTCGGCATCGCCATACCAGGCGTGGAACCGGAAATAGCGTAGCGAGCGCAGGTAATCCTCGCGAATTCGGTTTTCGGCCGTGCCGATGAACCGCACGCGCCGCGCCTGCAGGTCGGGCAGACCATTCAACGGGTCCAGCACTGTGCCATCGGGCCGGGCATAGATCGCGTTCATGGTGAAATCGCGGCGCGCGGCGTCCTCTTCCACCTTGTCAGAAAAGGCCACCACAGCACGGCGGCCATCGGTTTTTACATCGCGGCGAAAGGTGGTGATCTCGTGCGGGGCACCACCACTGACCACGGTAATGGTGCCATGATCAATGCCGGTGGGAATAGCCTTGAGACCTGCCGCCTGTGCCAGTTCCATCACCCGCTCAGGGTGCGCATCAGTGGCAATGTCGATATCCGAGACTGGTGCACCCAGCAGCGCGTTTCGAACGCAGCCACCCACAAACAGCGCCTGTGCCCCAGCCCCGGTCAACGCCGCGCAGACCTTTTGTGTTGCCGGGTCAGTAACCCAGTCTTCCGATATTTGCGTCATTCACTCACCCGCGCGGCCAATCCCCGCAACATCCGGGCCGTCGCGCCCCAGATGTAATAAGGACCGAACGGCACAGTGTAATAATTCCTTTTGTGACCCCGCCAACGGCGCGATTCAACGAAATAATTCGCAGGGTTGAGTACATGTGCAAGCGGAACCGAGAATACCTCATCAACTTCACCGGGTTCCGGGGTCAGTTGGAACGGTGCCCGTAAGATCGCGACAACCGGCGTCACGGTAAAAGATGTGACGGTCTCATGGGTCGGCAGGTGTCCCAGAATCTCGGGCAAGTCAGGCGGCAGACCGATTTCCTCCTGCGCCTCACGCAGGGCAGTGGCGGTGACATCCACATCGCCCTCATCCTGCTTGCCGCCAGGAAAGGCGATCTGGCCGGGGTGATGTTTCAAGGCCGAGGACCGTTTGGTCAGGATCAGCCGTGGTATTCCGGTTGAAACCGAGATCGGCACCAGAACGCCTGCCGGGCGCAACTTGCGGCCCTCGGGTAAAACGGTTTCCGGGTTAAGGTCGAAATCGCTCGACCCGGGACCAGGGCGGCTGAGCGCCGCCCGTAATTGCTCGGTTGGATCAGGTGTCGTCCGCATCAAATCCGACCGTGCCCGGTTCCAGCACATAATGGGCACCGCAGAACTGGCAATCGGCGGTCACTTTGCCCTCGGGCGTTGTCATCTTTTCGATGTCCTTGGCCGAGTAGATCGACAGGCTTTGCCGCACGCGGTCCTCGGAACAGGTGCAGCCGAACTGCACCGCTTGCGCGTCGTAAACCCGCGGCTGTTCCTCGTGAAACAGGCGGACCAGCAGGTCGGTCGGTGCGATCGAAGGCCCGATCAATTCCAGATCTTCGACTGTATCCAGCAGGATATTGACGCGGCCCCAGTTTTCACCCTCTTCGCCATCCACCAGATCTTCGGCGGTCAGGATCTGGCCTTCACCCTCGCTGGTTGCCACAAACGGCGAGGCTTTGGGCATGTGCTGTAACATGACCCCGCCGGCGCGCCAGTGCTCACCAACACCCGGCTCGGTCGATTTGCCGAAGCTTAGCGAGAACCGGGTCGGCAGCTGTTCGGACTGCGCAAAATATGCCTCGGCACAGGCGCTGATCGAACCACCGGCCAGCGGTGTGATCCCCTGGTAGGGCTGCGAACCCTTGCCCTGATCGATCATGATGGCGAAATAACCTTCACCCACCTGATCAAACGGCGCGCCATCGGTCAGGCGGTCGCGGTCGAAACTGGCATAGGCGCGGATCCGGGCCGGTTCACCCTCTTGCTTGGGTGCGTAATAATCGGTGGCAATCATGCGCACCGGGCCCTTGGACTGAACCTGCAACGACAGTTTCCAGCGCAGCGAAATGGTCTGGCCGATCAATGCGGTCAGCAGGGCCATCTCGGCCACCAGCGCCTCGACCTTTTCCGGATAATCATGCTGCTTCAGGATGCCGTCGAGTACGCCATCCAGACGGGCCACACGGCCGCGCATATCCGATACATCAAGTTGAAAGGGCAGGACGGTATCGTCCCACGCTATTTTCGTTCCAAGAGACATGGGGTTTCCTTAAACGCCACAGGTTGGCATACCGCCACCATATAGGTCGAACACTTCGGGTTGTAAGGGGCCATACATGATCAGACGGTTCGGTGAAACCCCGCAAGCGGGGCAGAAATACATCAGACGTGTGGGTGTTTATGCATTGTTGCCTCGTGGTCGGCACCTTTTGCTGACTTGTCAGATGGAGCCCGGCCCCGACCTGCAACTGCCCGGCGGCGGGATCGACCCCGGCGAATCACCTGTCACCGCCCTGCACCGCGAAGTGTTCGAGGAAACCGGCTGGCTTGTGGCCGCGCCACGTCGCGTTGGCGCGTTCCGGCGGTTCACCTACATGCCCGAATACGACCTGTGGGCGGAAAAGGTCTGCCTGATCTACCGCGCCCGCCCCGTACGCCGTATCGGCCCGCCGACCGAGCCGTTTCATGAGGCGTTGTGGATGGATACCGCAGATGCAACGCAAATGCTGGGCAATGCCGGTGACCGTCACTTTGCCGCTCAACACCTGAACCGGCTCTAGGGCCCGTTATATTCAAAGAAAACGGCCGAGACGTCGTCATCCGTGCCGCTGCCGGGGGCCATGGCCTGTGTCAGGCGCCAGAACATGTCGTCCAGAAACTCGGTCCCGCTGCGGCCGGGGGCGCATTCCAAAGCCATCCGACGCAGCCCTTCCTCTTCCAACAGCCCGCCACTGGCGAGCCCGCATTCGGTAAAGCCATCTGAATACAGCAACAGCTTGTCGCCGGGATGCAGATAGGTTTCGGTCTGCTGAAACGAGACGTCCGACAGCAATCCGATGGGCAGCCCGCCTTCGCCCAGAAACTCGGTCCTGCCATCGTGGCGCAACACCAGCGGGTGTGGGTGCCCGGCTTGCACCATTTTCAGATGCCCATTGCGCAAGTCAACGATCGCATAAACCATGGTAAAATACTCTTCGACACCCGCATCGGCCATCAGGCGGCAATTGAGCATTTCGGCCACCTGCTCGGGCGGTAGCAGCGCATAGAACTTGTCCATCCGCTTTTCCATCGCCACGTTCTGGTCAAAATGCTTGCTGGACAGATAGCCCCCCAGCCGCGCTGTCATCATCGCCGAGGTGATACCGTGGCCCGACACGTCGATGCTGTAGAACCCAAGCCGATTGACCCCGGGCGAGAACATTCCCACCAGATCGCCGCCAATATGGCCACAGGGTTTCAGCAACATGCTGACCCGCGACTTGCCGAATTCGCGGGTCAGTTCCGGCACCAACGAGTCCTGAATTTTCCGGGCCTGCATCAGATCCTTGTCGATGGCATCATGCGCCACGCGCAATTCTTCCAGAGCGGTTTCGATCAACCGGTTTTTCTCGGACAGTTCCCGCTGCATATCCAGAATACGCGCCCCAGCCGAAATGCGCGCGCGCAGCTCATCGGCCTCAAGCGGTTTGATCAGAAAGTCGTCGGCCCCTGCATCCAGTCCTTTTGCCACCTCCTGCTTTTCGCTTTTTGAGGTCAGCAGGATGAAGTAGCTGTACTGCTCACTGTCCAGCGCCCGGAACGCGCGGCAGAATTCCAGCCCGCTCATCCCCGGCATGACCCAGTCGCTGACCACCAGATCCGGGGGGTAGGCGTGGCACATCTCGATGGCCGCATCACCGCTGTCGGCCTCAAGCACTTCGAAGCCCCATTTTTTTAGCGAGGCAACCAGAATCCGCCGTTGCAGGCGACTGTCATCAACGACAAGTACCTTTTGGATCGCGCCAAAATCCAGCTCTGTCCTGGCCTCTGCCTGACTGCCTTCTGCCACCTGTACCCTCTGCACTGCAACCATACCTGAACGCGCCGACCCTAGCGCGCGGCTATTTAACATCCCGTGAAGGCGTCTTGATTGCGTTGCTTAACCCGCTCTTTACCCGCCTCGGGCTACGCAGGTCATGTCGCGATAAGTGTGGAGAGGCAGAACATGATCGACTGGTCCAGGGTCAGACAGCTGCGGAATGAGGTGGGCGCCGGTGAGTTTGACGAGGTGGTGCAAGTCTTTCTGGACGAAGTGCAGGAAACCATTGAACGGGTGCACCGGGACACAAACCGGGCCGAGTTCGAGCAAAACATGCATTTCCTCAAGGGCAGCGCGCTGAGCCTTGGGTTCGACCGCTTCTCAAGCCTCTGTCAGGATGCCGAACGCAACGCCGCCGCTGGCAAGGCGGCTGAGGTTGATCTGCCCGCGATTTTGAAGATCTATGACGAGTCCCGCACTGTGTTCCTGACTGACAAGGCCGTGAACCTGACCTAGATCACGAACTGCGCCAATGTCTCGTCTTCGGTGATGTCGGTATAGGTGAACCCGGCCTCATCCAGATGCGCGAACAGGCGGGCGAAGTTTTCGGGCTTGCGGGTTTCGATTCCGATCAGGACCGAGCCGAAATTGCGCGCCGATTTCTTCATGTATTCGAACCGGGCGATGTCATCCTCAGGGCCGAGAATGCTTAGAAACTCCTTCAGCGCGCCGGGGCGCTGCGGCAGGCGCAGGATGAAGTATTTCTTGACGCCGGAGTAACGCTGCGCCCGCTCCTTGACTTCGGGCAGACGCTCGAAATCGAAATTACCGCCTGAGGTGACGCAGACCACAGTCTTGCCACGAATAAAGCTTTGGACATCAACAATGGCCTCGATCGCCAGTGCGCCGGCGGGCTCCAGCACTATGCCTTCGACATTCAGCATCTCGATCATGGTAGTGCAGATGCGGTCTTCGGACAGGACCAGCACGTCGGACAGATGGCGATCCTTCAACAGCTCAAAAGGTTTCGCACCGATTTTCCCCACAGCCGCGCCGTCGACAAAGTTGTCTACCCGATCCAGCGCCACCGGATGCCCCGCCGCCATCGCCGCGTGCAGGCAGGCCCCACCCTTAGGCTCGACAAACAGGCAATGGGTCCGGTCCCCGAACCACGTCGCCACGCCCGAGGACATGCCACCGCCACCCACCGGCAGGATCACGTGATCGGGCAAGTCGCCCAGCTGTGCCTCAATCTCAACCGCCAATGAGGCCTGCCCTTCGATCACATCCTCATCGTCGAACGGAGACAAAAAATGCCCGCCCTGCTGCGCGCACCACGCCTGCGCTGCGGCCAGCGTGTCGTCGAAATAGTCGCCGATCAGGTGAATCTCGATATTGTCGCCGCCAAAGATGCGGGTCTTTTGGATTTTCTGCTGCGGCGTCGTCACCGGCATGAAGATCACACCCTTCACGCCCAGATGCTTGCACATATAGGCCACGCCTTGCGCGTGGTTGCCCGCACTGGCGCAGACAAAAAGGTCCTGCCCCTGCTGCTTGCGCATGGCATTGAACGCGCCGCGTATCTTGTAGGACCGCACCGGGC
Organism: Ruegeria sp. AD11(2025); assembly: GCF_056542405.1. NCBI lineage: Bacteria > Pseudomonadati > Pseudomonadota > Alphaproteobacteria > Rhodobacterales > Roseobacteraceae > Ruegeria > Ruegeria sp. AD11(2025). The sequence continues at coordinate 104,276 of NZ_JBQFZU010000006.1, forward strand.
TCAGGTCCTCCCGCTTGAGCCAGATATCCGCGCCATAGCGGTCGGACAGATGGGCATTCCGCTGCAGAGGTGTGGGCGGAAACACGGTGCGCATTGCCTGTTCGGCGGTGCGGGCGCGGGTCATGAAATCAGTCATGACCGTTTCACTGCCGTATCACCGCCGAAAGGGCAAGGAATACATATGTGTACGTGGCTCAGGAGAGCTCGCGTTTTTCAACACAAACCCCATAAAACGTTGTCAGAACGCTCAAACTGGTCATTGCAATCGCCCAGTTCACAACAGACTGAAGCACAAACCCAAGAAGTTCAGAAAACGCTCCGAAAAACCCTGATACAAGACCAAGAGCAAAGCCAAACGCGCCCAAAATTACAAAAACGAGCAGGACCGCCGTCGCAATGGGCCGCGTAGCACGCCACGAGTCATCAAGCTTAATTGGCTTACCTACAGCGCTTGCTGGAAGCACCAAGCTAAGCCGCTGAATAACCCAAAACATGAAAATCAACCCGACGACCAAAAGAGCTCCGCCAAACAATGAAAGCGAACCGCCTGCAAAACCTCCGGCTGCGTAAACTACGCCGAACAGCAGAGCTCCCAAACCTATGAGGATCGCCCCCAACAAGAAACCCCATCCAAAATACGAAACGATGCGTGCCCCGTTGAAATCCGGAAATGTTTTTTCCGGGTACTCTTCCAGCAGGCAATAACGATGCCATGAAACGGCCACCCAAAGGGCCGCAACGTAGTTCAAAAGGCCAAGCAGCAATACGCCGCCAAACTCTCCTTGTTCTCCGCTGAGATAGGCCGGCCCCTTAACAATGAACAGCACCACCCCCAGAAAGGAAACTGCAATGATCGGAGAAGACACGCGCAACGCAGTTCCGAAATCATTGAAAATCATCCCAAGCGCATGTTTGAAAATCTGCCAACTCAACATCGAAAACCGCCCTCTCAACCAATCCTTGTTCTCTTTGCACCCGTTTCACCCCAATTCCCGCCCAGCGTCAACGCAGATAACTTGCCCCCGCTTTCAAAACCCGTTAGGGGCCAAGCGTTCTACGCATAAAGGGAAGTCAGATGTCCGCGCCCAAGAAAGTTGTTCTGGCCTATTCCGGTGGCCTTGATACCTCGATCATCCTGAAATGGTTGCAGACCGAGTATGGCTGTGAGGTCGTCACCTTCACCGCCGATCTGGGTCAGGGTGAGGAACTGGAACCCGCCCGCAAGAAGGCCGAGATGCTGGGGATCAAGCCCGAGAACATCTATATCGAGGATATCCGCGAAGAGTTCGTCCGGGATTTCGTCTTCCCCATGTTCCGCGCCAACGCACAGTACGAAGGCCTGTATCTGCTGGGCACCTCGATCGCGCGCCCGCTGATCTCGAAACGTCTGGTTGAGATTGCTGAAGAAACCGGTGCTGACGCCGTAGCACATGGCGCGACCGGCAAGGGCAACGATCAGGTTCGCTTTGAGCTGGCAGCTTATGCGCTGAACCCCGAGATCAAGGTTATTGCCCCATGGCGTGAATGGGATCTGACCAGCCGTACCAAGCTGCTGGAGTTTGCCGAAGCAAACCAGATCCCGATTGCCAAGGACAAACGCGGCGAGGCACCCTTCTCGGTCGATGCCAACCTGTTGCACACCTCGTCGGAAGGTAAGGTTCTGGAAGACCCCGCCGACATGGCGCCCGACTATGTCTATCAGCGCACCGTCCACCCCGAGGATGCGCCGAACGAGCCCGAGTACATCGAGATCGGTTTTGAAAAAGGCGACGCGGTCAGCATCAATGGCGAAGCGATGAGCCCCGCCACCATCCTGACCAAGCTGAACGAATATGGCGGCAAGCACGGTATTGGCCGTCTGGACCTGGTCGAAGGTCGTTTCGTGGGTATGAAATCGCGCGGCATCTATGAAACGCCGGGCGGCACCATCCTGCTGGAAGCACACCGTGGCATCGAATCCATCACCATGGACCGTGGCGCGATGCACCTGAAAGATCAGCTGATGCCGCAATATGCCGAATTGATCTATAACGGTTTCTGGTACTCGCCCGAGCGTGAGATGCTGCAGGCCGCAATTGACAAGAGCCAAGAACACGTCACCGGCACCGCCCGCGTGAAACTGTACAAAGGTCTGGCCTCGACCGTTGGCCGCTGGTCGGATCACTCGCTCTATTCCGAAGCACATGTGACCTTTGAGGAAGATGCAGGCGCTTACGATCAGAAGGACGCGGCAGGCTTCATCCAGTTGAACGCGCTGCGCCTGAAACTGCTCGCAGCACGGGACAAACGCCTGAAGTAGAGGAACTTCTGCACAAAAAAGTTGAATTGACCGGACGGGTCGCAACTTTGCCGCAGAATTGCCCGGTTGGTTGAACACACAGAACGGGTCGGTCCAGTAAGGAGTCCGGCCCGTTTTTCATTCAATCCAATCGAGGCATTCATGCAGGCAGATCACCGACAGGAACCCCCGGCAGAATTTGAGTTTCGGGGATCAGCGAGCGAGTACTTCGGCATCTGGATCGTAAACCTGCTGTTGTCGCTATTGACCTTTGGCATCTACAGCGCCTGGGCCAAGGTGCGCTCGAAAAAGTACTTTTACCAGAACACCTATGTCGCCGGGCGCAGCTTTGATTATCACGCGACGGGCGCGCAGATCCTGATCGGGCGGCTGATCGTGATCGCCGGGATCATCGCCTTCACCGTTCTGGGCGCAATTCCGCTGGTGAACCTGGTCATGTTGCTGGGTTTGGTGTTCCTGATCCCCTACCTGCTGGTGCGGTCCTTGCGGTTTCAGGCACGCATGTCCAGCTGGTCGAACGTGCGGTTCGATTTTCAGGGCAGATGGGGGTCGGCCGCGGCCAACTATTTCCTATACCCCCTCATCGCGGCGCTGACGATCTATACCACATGGCCCTTCGTGACCCGCTCGATCCAGAGGTTTCACGTGAACGGGCACAGCTTCGGCACCACGCCTCTGCATTTCGACAGCCCGATTGCGCCTTTTTACAAGGCCTTTCTGGCAACAGCTGCCTGGGTCATTGTCAGCGTTGCCGTGATTGGTACCCTGCTGGGGGTGAACCTGTCCACGTTCGACGCATTTCTGGCCCTTGAAGACAACCCCGAAGACATCACGGCAATCCTGGCCGTTTTCACGATCTACGCATTTCTTCTGCTGGTGCTGGTTCCAGCAACGATCATTTATCGCGCCATGGTTCGCAATACGGTCTACAACTACACTATTCTGGGCGACGGGCACCGGTTCTATTCGGATGTGAACGCCCTGCGTCTGCTGTGGATTTCCGTTTCGAATGCTGTAATTGTCGCGATGACACTGGGTCTGATGCTGCCCTGGGCGCATGTACGCCGGGTACGCTATCTGGCCAATCACACCACATTCGTCCCTGCCGGTCCGCTGGATGATTTCGTGGGCGACGTCAGCGCACAAGTCAGTGCCATTGGCGACGCCTACGGGGATATCGAGGGCTTTGACATTGGCATCGCGGTCTGACCTTTGAGCACGTTTCCCGAAGATATCGGCGCGCCTGTCCACGGGCGCGCCTATCCGCCTCTCAGCTCGCGCGAGATCCCTGCGCGGCTGGCAGTGGGCACCAATACCGTCTGGCTGATTGGCGATCAGGGTCAGATCCAGACCCGCTGCACCCCCGAGGAGCTGTCGGTGGAGACCCGCGTCGGATCAACCGAACGGCGGGTGAAGTTCCCGGACGGCACCCTGTTTCTGACCGACAAGCACGCAGCGCTCGAGCATCTGATCGCCGACTCCAGCGGATCGCGCCTGCATCAGGCAGAGAAGTTCCACCCCCGTCTTATCCTTGTCACACTGGCCAGTCTGGTCGCGATCTGGGGTGTGTGGAAATACGGGCTTTCGGTGCTGGTGGCGTTGGCGGTGTGGATGACCCCTCCGCCGCTTGTGGCCGCCATTGATGCCGGTGTGATGCAGGCGCTGGATCAGATCATGACTGAGCCCAGCGCCCTGAGCGACCAGAACAAAGCCAGGGTTCAGGACAGTTTCGATCGGGTCCTGGCGGCGCTGGGTCCCGCAGCCGAGGATCACGACTACACTCTGGAATTCCGCGACCTTCCGGGAATGGGCCCGAACGCCTTCGCCCTGCCGGGTGGCACGATTGTGGTGACCGACGACCTGGTGCGGCGGGTCTCAACCGATGCGCTGGCCGGGGTGATCGGGCATGAGATCGGGCATGTGGCCGAACAGCACGGGCTGACACAAATCTACAGCTCGCTCGGGGTGTTTGTGCTGATCGGGATGATGGCGGGCGATACCGGCCCGGTGCTGGAACAGGTGCTGCTGGAAGGTAACCTGATCCTGTCCCTGTCCTATTCCCGCCAGCACGAGTTGGCAGCGGACCAGTTCGGCGTCGATCTGGCCAAAAAGGCTGGTTTCGACCCCAATGGCCTGTCGGACTTCTTCGAGTTGCTGGAACAGGAATTCGGCGATCAGGATATAGATTGGCTCAGCACGCACCCGCGGTTCGAGGATCGTCTGGAAAACCTGAAATCCGTGACCCAAGGTCACTAGGCGCGGGCTATTGCCTGCGCCCCGACTGCCCCCTAACCCTGTGGCTGAAACAGGAGGGACCCCATGACACTTGCCGCTATCGCCGATGGCATTCAGAAAAATCTGGTCGGGCGCAGCTTTGAAGGCTCGCTGAAATTCGACTGCGGCGATGACGGCGTCATCGTGCTGGCCGACAATCAGGCCAGCACGCAGGATCGCGACACCGATTGCACCATCCGCATCTCGCAGGACAACCTGACCAAGCTGCTGACCGGCAAGCTGAACCCGATGACCGGGGTGGCACTGGGAAAGCTCAAGATCTCGGGCAATATGGGTGTGGCGATGAAGCTGGGGCAACTGTTGGGCTGAGGCGATAAACTCGTCTCACCACCGCGTGACAAACCATGTCAGCGGATTGCGCCGGTGCATAAGTCAGGGCAGCCTGATCCCGAAAGGAGCCCTGCCATGACCCGCATCGCCTATTTCGACTTCGTCAAACCAACGCTGCTGTTTGCTTTGATCGCACTGGCCGCCCTGCTGCGCGCCGCGCCCGCGCCGGCCGCCGGGACCGAGACCCTGACGGTTGCGGGGGGCTGTTTCTGGTGTGTCGAATCCGATTTCGAATCCGTACCAGGCGTGATCGGAGCGGTCTCGGGCTTTACCGGCGGTAAAACCGCAAACCCGACCTATGATCAGGTTACCAAAGGCGGCACCGGTCATTACGAGGCGGTCCAGATCACATTTGACCCGGCCCGGGTGTCCCGTGAAACGCTGCTGAACATGTTCTTCCGCTCGGTCGATCCAACCGATGCAGGCGGTCAGTTCTGCGACCGGGGGGACAGTTATCGCACGGCGATTTTCGTCTCTAACGCGGGGGAAAAGGCGCTGGCGCAGCAGGCCAAGGCTGATGCGCAGCGCGCCTTGGGACAAACGGTTGTCACGCCGATCCTGCAGCAAGGCGCGTTCTTTCCGGCAGAAGCCTATCATCAGGATTACTACAAGGGCACCAAGCTGGTCCTGACCCGCTTTGGCCCCAAGCGCCAGCACAGCGCCTACAAAGCCTATCGCAAAGCCTGTGGCCGCGATGCCCGGGTCAAGCAACTCTGGGGCAGCGCGGCGCCGTTTGCCGGGTCTTAATCGAACCGCGCCTCGTGCACCTCTTTGAGGTCGGGGATCACATCCGCCGTTCCGTGCCGCGTGACCATCAGGGCCGCGGCACGATTTGCCTGAGCGATTGCTTGCGCCATCGGCATCCCGTGATCCATTCCCGCCAGGACATATCCGGTGAACGTATCGCCGGCACCTGTAGTATCCACGGCTTGCACCTTATGGGCGGGAAAGTCCGAGGCCTCGCCGCGATGGTAATACCGCGCGCCTTTTGAGCCCAACGTGACGATCACATGTTCGATCTTCAGGTCGGTCACCGATTGTCCGGTGGCATCGCGCAACTGCTCGGCCTCGACCTCATTCAGGATCAGAAAATCCAGATAGGGCAATACGGCCTGCACCGCTGCGGCCTGAAACGGGGCTGCGGCGTAGCAGACGGACAAGCCCAGCGCACGGGCTATCTTTGCGGCCTCGACCTGCAGGGTGGTTTCGTTCTGCATCACCAGCAGATCACCCTGCGATGCAGAGGACAGCGCCTGCCCTAGCTGGTCCGGCGTGATTGCGTGGTTCGAACCCGGAAACAGGATGATATTATTCTCGCCCTGCGCATCCACAGCAATGATGGCGTGACCGGTGGGTATATCGACCTCAGCAACATAGCGGGTGTCGACGCCGTATTCCGTCAACCGATCCCGCGCCCAGCGCCCATCTGGCCCCACGGCCCCGATATGCGCCACCTGTGCCCCGGCTCGCGCCGAGGCCACGGACATATTTGCCCCCTTGCCACCCAGAAACCGATCCAGTCGATTGGCCGATAGCGTCTCTCCCGGCCCAGGCAGGTACGGCACATCATAAATCATGTCCGCGTTGATCGAGCCGAGATTCCAGATCGTCATGGTTTGCCCGAAATATCGCACGAGGCCAGAATGGCCATGTTCAGGATGTCATTCGCCGTCGAGACGGTCGAACAGATCTGGATCGGCTTGTCGACACCCGACAGGATTGGGCCGATCACCGTGGCGCCACCCATTTCCTGCATCAGCTTGGTCGAAATCGACGCCGAGTGCCGTGCGGGCACGATCAGGATATTCGCAGGGCCGGTCAGACGCTGGAACGGGTAACCCGCCTGTTGGTCCACGTTCAGGGCCACATCCACGGTCATTTCGCCTTCGTATTCGAAATCGACGCCGCGTTGGTCCAGAACGGCAGGAGCGCGGTGCATCTTCTCGGCCCGTTCCGACACCGGATAACCGAAGGTCGAAAAGCTGACGAAAGCCACGCGCGGCTCAAGCCCCATGTGGCGGGCCACGGCGGCCGCCCGTTCGGCGATATTCGCCAAGTCGTTCTCATCCGGCCATTCATGCACCAGCGTATCCCCGATCAGAACGATGCGGCCTTTGTGCAGCAGCGCGGTGACACCAGCCGCGCCATGGGCCGCGTCAGCGTCGAACACGTGGTTGATCCGGTCCAGAACATGCGCCGATTTGCGCGTGGCCCCGGTTACCAGACCGTCGCCATGCCCGTGCGCCAGCATCAGGGAGGAGAACACATGCCGGTCGCGGGCGGCCAGCCGGTGAATATCCTTGCGGTCAAACCCCTTACGCTGCAGGCGTTTATACAGGAAGTCGTTATAGGTATCGAGATGTGCGGTGTTGGCGGCATTCACCACCTCCAGCTCGCGCACGGCATCGCCCAGACCGGCCTCTTCCAGCTTTTGCTTGACGTCCTCGACACGACCCACAACCAGCGCCTTGCCAAAGCCCGAACGCTGATAGGTCACCGCCGCGCGCAGCACGCGGGGATCGTCGCCCTCGGCAAAGATCATGCGGCTTTGGGCCTGGCGCGCGCGGGCGTTCAGGCCGCGCAGGATGCTGGCGGTCGGATCCATGCGGGATTTCAGGCTCAACTCATACGCGTCCATGTCGATGATCGGACGGCGGGCCGCGCCGGTGTCCATACCCGCCTTGGCCACGGCGGGTGGGATACGGTGGATCAGACGAGGATCGAACGGCGTTGGAATAATATAGTCGCGACCAAAGGTCAGCGATTTGCGATAGGCCATGGCGACCTCATCCGGCACATCCTCGCGCGCCAGGCGGGCCAGCGCATGGGCACAGGCGATCTTCATCTCGTCATTGATGGCGCGGGCGTGAATATCCAGCGCGCCCCGGAACAAGTAGGGGAAGCCCAGAACGTTGTTCACCTGATTCGGGTAGTCGCTGCGACCGGTAGCGACGATGGCATCCACGCGGACCTCATGGGCTTCTTCCGGTGTGATCTCGGGATCGGGGTTCGCCATGGCGAAGATCACCGGGTTGTCGGCCATGCTGGCAACCATATCCTGCGTCACCGCCCCTTTGACCGACACGCCCAGGAACACGTCGGCACCTTTCATCGCATCTTCCAGCGTTCGCAGATCGGTGGTGATCGCGTGGGCCGATTTCCACTGGTTCATGCCCTCGGTCCGGCCCTGATAGATCACACCCTTGGTGTCACAGACGATGCAGTTCTCATGCCGCGCGCCCATCGACTTGAGCAGTTCGATACAGGCAATCCCCGCCGCCCCCGCACCATTCAGGACGATCTTCACATCCTCGATCTTCTTACCCGAGATATGCAGCGCGTTCAGCAGGCCCGCCGCACAGATCACCGCTGTGCCATGCTGGTCATCGTGGAAGACCGGAATATCCATCTCTTCCTTTAGGCGTTGTTCGATGATGAAACACTCGGGCGCCTTGATGTCTTCCAGATTGATGCCACCGAAGGTCGGTCCCATCAGCCGCACCGCACGGCAGAACTCATCCGGGTCCTCGGTGTCCAGCTCGATATCGATCGAGTTCACGTCGGCGAACCGTTTGAACAGGACTGATTTGCCTTCCATTACCGGTTTCGACCCCAGTGCGCCCAGATTTCCAAGGCCCAGAACCGCGGTCCCATTCGAGATCACCGCAACAAGGTTGCCCTTGTTGGTATAGTCATACGCCGTCTCAGGCGCTTCGGCGATGGCTTCACATGGAACAGCAACTCCCGGGCTGTAGGCCAGCGACAGATCGCGCTGCGTGGTCATGGGAACGGTGGCTTGCACCTCCCACTTGCCGGGGGTCGGATCGAGGTGAAAGGCCAGCGCCTCTTCTTTGGTGATCTTCGTTTTGGGCATCTTTTTGGTCGTTTCCATGACTTCGGGGCTGTCGCCTCATAACGCAGGAGAACGCCCGCCTCAACGAGAATGAGTTTTCGGCTTTTACAGAAGATGCGGGATTTGTAAGGTCGCGCCCGGAACACGCCAGAAAGGGACCGCTTTTGTCCACAGTCACGCCGATGATGGCGCAATATCTCGAGATCAAAGAGGCCCATTCGGACGCCCTGCTATTTTACCGCATGGGCGATTTCTACGAGATGTTTTTCGAAGACGCGGTGAACGCGGCCGAGGCGCTGGACATCGCCCTGACCAAGCGTGGCAAGCACAATGGCGAAGATATCCCGATGTGCGGTGTCCCAGTGCATTCGGCCGAAGGGTACTTGTTGACCCTGATCCGCAAAGGCTTTCGCGTCGCCGTCTGCGAACAGATGGAAAGCCCGGCTGAGGCGAAGAAAAGAGGCTCTAAATCGGTTGTAAAACGCGATGTGGTGCGTCTGGTGACTCCCGGCACACTGACCGAGGACGCCCTGTTGGAAGCCCGTCGCCACAACTTCCTGGCCGCCTATGCCGAAGTCCGGGACGAGGCGGCGCTGGCCTGGGCAGATATCTCGACCGGCGCGTTTCACGTGATGCCTTTGACCTCCGTCCGCCTCAGCCCAGAGCTGGCGCGGCTGGCCCCGTCCGAGTTGATCGTGGCCGATGGTGTACAGGATAAGCTGGGAGAACCGGTGCGCGATCTGGGGATCTCATTAACCCCGGTTGGGCGGGCCAGCTTCGACAGCACCGCCGCCGAAAAACGCATCTGCGGATTGTTTCACGTGGGCGCGCTGGACGCGTTTGGTTCGTTTGGGCGCGCCGAGATTTCGGCCATGGGCGCGCTGATCGACTATCTCGAGATTACGCAAAAGGGCAAACTGCCCCTTTTGCAAACACCGCTGAAGGAATCCGAAGACCGCGTTGTACAAATTGACGCCGCCACGCGCCGCAATCTGGAACTGACGCGATCCCTGGCCGGCGGTCGCGCCGGATCACTGTTGTCCGTGATCGACCGAACCGTGACTCCGGGCGGCGCGCGCTTGCTGGAGCAACGCCTCTCCAGCCCCTCACGCAATTTAGATGTAATCCATGCCCGGTTGGACGCGGTGTCCTACGCCACCGATGACAGCCTGACCGCCTCGGACCTGCGCGAAGCGCTGCGCAAAACCCCCGATCTAGACCGCGCCTTGTCTCGCCTGTCGCTGGACCGCGGCGGCCCCCGCGATCTGGCCGCCATTCGCAACGGGCTGACCCAAGCCGCGGCAATTGCCGGAATTTGCGAGGGTCAGGACCTGCCGGTTTTTCTGGCGACCGCTTTGCAAAACCTCGTGGGTTTTGATGATCTGTTGAACCTGCTGGACGAGGCCCTTGTCGCTGAACCGCCCCTTTTGGCCCGCGACGGCGGTTTCATCGCCCCCGGTTTCGACGCCGAGTTGGACGAAGCCCGCACCCTGCGCGACGAAGGCCGCTCGGTCATCGCCGGATTTCAGCAGAAATACGCGGAACATACCGGCATCACCTCGTTGAAGATCAAACACAACAACGTGCTGGGCTATTTCATCGAAACCACGGCCACCCATGCCGAGAAGATGCTGAACCCGCCATTCTCCGAGACCTATATCCACCGCCAGACCACCGCCAATCAGGTGCGGTTCACGACCGTGGAACTCTCCGAGATCGAAACCCGCATCCTGAACGCCGGAAACTTGGCGCTGGAGATCGAAAAGCGGCTCTATCAAAGGCTTTCTGATGGTATTCTGGCCCTTGCTGCCCATCTTAACCAGGCCGCCCGCGGGCTGGCCGAGCTGGATTTGACCACTGCTCTCGCCGATCTGGCGCGTGGAGAAAACTGGTGCCGTCCGCAGGTCGACACCTCGCGCGCCTTTGATATACAGGGTGGCCGTCACCCCGTCGTGGAACATGCGCTGCGCCAGCAAAGCGGCGACGCCTTTATTGCCAACGACTGCGATCTGAGTGCTGACCAAGGCGCTGCGATCTGGTTGCTGACCGGTCCCAACATGGCTGGTAAATCGACTTTCCTGCGCCAGAACGCCTTGATCGCACTGCTGGCCCAAATGGGCAGCTATGTCCCTGCGGAACAGGCGCATATCGGTGTCGTCAGTCAGCTTTTCAGCCGGGTCGGAGCCTCGGACGATCTGGCCCGGGGCCGCTCGACCTTTATGGTCGAGATGGTTGAAACCGCCGCCATCCTGAATCAGGCAGATGACCACGCGCTGGTCATTCTGGACGAAATTGGTCGCGGTACCGCTACTTATGACGGCCTGTCCATCGCCTGGGCCACGCTGGAACATCTGCACGCCGCTAACAAATGCCGCGCGCTTTTCGCCACCCACTACCACGAATTGACTTCTCTGGCCGGTAATCTGGAAGGTGTCGACAACGCCACCGTCGCCGTCAAGGAATGGGAAGGCGAGGTGATCTTCCTGCACGAGGTTCACAAAGGCGCCGCCGACCGGTCCTATGGTGTTCAGGTTGCGCAGTTGGCTGGCCTGCCTGCCTCGGTCGTGGAGCGCGCCCGCGTGGTTTTGGATCAACTGGAGAAAACTGAACGCGAAGGTGGCAAGCAGAAAGCCCTGATCGACGACCTGCCGCTGTTCTCAGCCGCCCCGCCGCCGCCTCCGGCGCCCAAAACCTCACCGGTTACGGATTTGCTGGATGTCATCCTGCCGGATGAATTGACCCCGCGCGAAGCCCTGGATCTGATCTACAAACTGAAAGAGGCGGCCAGAACCTGACCGCCTCGACACTGTTCAGTTCCATAGCCTCTTAGCTTGCGGGCGTCGATGACACGCCAACCTGCGCCGGGCGCAGCAAGCGGTCATGCAGCATGAAACCTTCGGCTGAAACCTGAATGATGTCACCAGCACGGGTACCGGGCACCGGCGCTTCGAACATGGCTTCATGGATATTCGGATCGAATCGGTCACCAACCTCGGGCGTGATGACTTCAATCCCGTGTTTCTGAAACACGTCCTTCAGCGCGCGCATGGTCAGTTCCACTCCTTCCAGCAGGCCAGCAGCAACTTCTTTCTGCTCATCGGTCGCCGCTTCAAGTGCGCGTTTCATGTTGTCATAGACCGGCAGCATGTCACGCGCCAGCTTCGACCCACCATACTGTTCCGCATCCCGGCGGGCTTTGTCACCACGCTTGCGCGCATTCTCGGCATCCGCCAAGGCGCGCATGAACTTGTCCTTGTAATCGTCACGCTCGGCACGCAGCTCATCCAGTTCCAGCGCTTCGTCGCTGAATTCCGCGATTTCTTCCGCCAGCTCTTCCGCTTCGGCCGTTGCGATATCGTCCAGAAAATCTTCGTTCTTGGGCTCTGCCATCTCTTACCCTCTAGCTCCGGTCGGATATCAGCTTGCCGACCAGTTGCGCCGTATAATCCACGATCGGCACGATCCGTCCATAATTTAGACGCGTGGGTCCGATGACCCCGACCGCACCGATTATCTTTCGATCAGCGTTCATATATGGAGACACCACCAAAGAGGAACCCGAAAGTGAGAAAAGTTTGTTCTCAGAGCCGATAAAAATGCGCACACCCTCGCCTTCTTCGGTCAATTCGAGGAATTCCGCGATATCTCGCTTGCGTTCCAGATCGTCAAACAGGGTTCGGATACGGTCCAGTTCCTCTTGCTGACCCGGTTCATTCAGCAGATTCGCCCGTCCGCGTACGATCAGACGGGCCGAGTCGCCGCTGCCCCCATCCCAGGCCGCCATGCCGCTTTCCACCATCTCGCGCGCCAGCACGTCGATCTCTTGCTTACGGGCGTCGATCTGGGTCTGCATCTGACGGCGTACTTCACCCAGTGTTCGCCCCTCGATCAGCGCGTTCAGGAAATTCGCCGCCTCGCGCATAGAACTTGGCGTCTGCCCGGGTGGCGGTGTGAACAGGCGGTTTTCCACCTGACCGTCCGAGAACACCAAAACCACCAAAGCCCGGTCATGACCCAGAGAAACGAACTCAATATGCTTGATCTCGGCCTCATGCTTGGGTGTCAGCACCAGCGAGGCGCCTTGTGTCACGTGTGACAATGCCGCACCCACACGATCCAGCATTCCGCCCACATCACCTGCGTTAGAGCCTAACGTCTCGTCCAGTTTCTGCCGATCATCCGCACCCAGATCGCCGATTTCAAGCAGCCCATCCACGAACATACGCAGCCCCTGCTGTGTTGGAATCCGTCCCGCACTAACATGCGGGCTGTCCAATAAGCCCAGAAACTCCAGATCCTGCATCACGTTCCGCACTGTCGCGGCACTGACCTTTTCCGATAGGGTACGGGTCAGGGTACGGCTACCGACGGGCTCGCCGCTATCCAGATAGCTTTCTACGATCAACCGGAATACTTCGCGTGACCGGTCGTTCATCTCATTCAGAATTTTGCTCGCTTCGCTCATCAGCGGCCCCCTGCTGGGTCGTCATTAAATCGCAGGCAAATGAAAGGTCAATCGGGGTTGCATCGTAACGCCGCGGGGCGTTATCCCCAACCCAGCAATCAAAGGATTTTTCATGCGACCCTCAGGACGAGATTTAAGCGAAATGCGCACCGTTTCAATCGAAACGGGGTTCACCAAACATGCCGAAGGTTCCTGCCTGATAAAAATGGGCGACACCCACGTGCTGTGCACCGCCACGATCGAAGATCGCGTGCCGCCCTTCATCAAAGGCTCGGGCCTAGGTTGGGTAACTGCCGAATACGGAATGCTACCCCGTGCGACCAACACCCGGATGCGGCGTGAGGCTGCAAGCGGCAAGCAGGGCGGTCGCACCGTTGAAATCCAGCGCCTGATCGGCCGCGCCCTGCGCGCCGGTGTGGATCGGGTTGCGCTGGGTGAACGCCAAATCACTGTGGACTGCGATGTGATCCAGGCCGATGGCGGCACCCGCTGCGCGTCGATCACCGGTGGTTGGGTTGCACTGCGCCTGGCCGTGAACAAGCTGATGAAGGCGGGTGACGTGATATCCGATCCGCTGGTCGATCCGGTTGCCGCAGTGTCTTGCGGTATCTATGCCGGTCAGCCGGTTCTGGATCTCGACTACCCCGAGGACAGTGAGGCAGGCGTGGACGGCAACTTCATCATGACCGGTTCCGGCAAACTGATCGAAGTGCAGATGAGCGCCGAAGGCTCGGTCTTCAGCCGCGCCCAGATGGATCAGTTGATGGATCTGGCTGAAAAAGGCGTGGCCGAACTGGCTGCTGCGCAAAAGGCCGCCACTGCATGACCCGCAAGTTCGACAGCGACAAGCTGCTGGTGGCCACGCATAACAAAGGCAAACTTGAGGAGATGGCCCATCTCCTCGAACCCTTTGGCGTGACGGTCATTGGTGCGGCAGAGATGAACCTGCCCGAACCGGAGGAAACCGAGGACACATTCGTCGGCAACGCCCGGATCAAAGCCCATGCCGCCGCCAAGGCGACCGGCCTGCCTGCCCTGTCGGACGATTCCGGGATCACTATCGATGCGCTAGGCGGCGCACCAGGTGTTTACACCGCCGATTGGGCCGAAACCGGCAACGGCCGCGATTTCCTGATGGCGATGACCCGCGCCCATGACGAGCTGGAGGCGAAGAACGCCGCCCATCCCCGCACCGCACAGTTCCGCAGCACGTTGGTTCTGGCCTGGCCAGACGGCCATGACGAGGTGTTCGAGGGTATCGCCCCCGGCCATCTGGTCTGGCCGATCCGGGGCGAAGGCGGATTTGGTTATGACCCGATGTTTGTCCCCGACGGGTACGACATTACCTTTGCCGAAATGGATCGCTGGGAAAAGAACAAGATCAGCCATCGCGGCCGCGCGGTGGAGATGTTCGTGAAAGGCTGCTTTGGCGGATGATTGGCGCAACGGGGGCTTTGGCCTGTATGTGCATTGGCCTTTTTGCGAGGCCAAATGCCCCTATTGTGACTTCAACAGCCATGTTTCCCGTAATATTGATCAAAAACAATGGCTTAGATCTTACTTAAGCGAGTTGCGCCGCTCGTCCGCTGAAACGCCTGACCGCGTCCTGAACACGATATTCTTTGGCGGCGGCACCCCGTCCCTGATGCAGCCCGACACCGTCGCCGCCGTCATCGACGAGGCTCGTGCCCTTTGGCGGCCATCCAATGACATGGAAATCACGCTCGAGGCCAATCCCGGATCAGTTGAGGCTGGTCGCTTTGCCGCCTATCGCAATGCTGGCGTGAACCGCATCTCGATGGGTGTGCAGGCCTTGAACGACGAAGACCTGCGCCGGCTGGGTCGCATTCACACCGTGGCCGAGGCCCGCGTCGCCTTTGACATCGCCCGCAATTGTTTTGACCGGGTGAGCTTTGACCTGATCTACGCCCGCCAGCATCAAACCCCGGATGCCTGGCGCGCGGAACTGACCGAGGCACTGTCGATGGCCGTCGACCACCTGTCGCTGTACCAGCTGACCATCGAGGAAGGCACAGCGTTCGGCGACCGCTACGCCATCGGAAAACTGCGCGGGTTGCCTGAGGATGACAGCGCCGCCGATATGTATCTGGCGACGCAAGAAATCTGCGAGACACACGGCCTGCCCGCCTATGAGGTGTCCAACCACGCCAGACCCGGCGCGGAATCGCTGCACAACCTGATCTATTGGCGTTATGGCGATTATGTCGGTGTCGGACCCGGGGCGCATGGGCGCATCACGCTGAACGGTCAAAAACTGGCGACGGAAACCTATTTGTCGCCTGCCGCGTGGCTGAACGCTGTTGAAAGCGGGTCCGGAGAAAAAGAGCGCACCACACTTTCACGGCAAGATCAGGCAAATGAATACCTTATGATGTGTCTACGTATCAGGGAGGGCCTAGATATTGATAGATACAATACTTTATCAGACCTACCTTTACCACAGGACAAACTGTCTGATCTGGCTGGGTTTGGCATGATCGATCAGACAAACGGACGACTAATCGCCACCAAAGACGGGCGAGCCGTGCTGAATGCGGTTATCCGGGAATTGTTAGGATAGATGATGCAATATATCTGGGCCATTCTGGGATTGATCTGCGTCGGCCTTGCGATGGTGGGCATCGTCCTGCCCCTGCTGCCAACGGTGCCATTTCTGCTTTTGGCAGCGTTCTTCTTCGCTCGGTCGTCCTCGCGTCTGCATAATTGGCTGATCACGCACCGCTCCTTCGGGCCGTTGATTGTAGACTGGCAATCTTCGGGCGCCATTCGCCCGGGCGCAAAAAAGGCGGCGACCATTTCGATCGCCGCCGTATTTGGCTTGTCTATCTTGTTGGCCTTGCCCTCCCATGTCCTGATCATCCAGGCCGTGGTGTTGGGCTGCGTAATGGTCTTTATCTGGACCCGGCCTAACGGCTGAGCTTGGCGCAAAGATCGTCCAACTGATCCAGGTTTTCATAGGTCAGCACCACCTGCCCGGTTTCGGTTCCGGCCTTGTGGTTGATCACAACCTTCATCGCCAGAATCGCGGACAGATCCTTCTCAAGCGCCCGCGTGTCTGCGTCCTTACCTGCATCCAGGTTTCTGGAGCGTGGTGCAGCCTTAACCTGATCGCCCTGCTGTTTCTTCACCAGCGCTTCTGTCGCCCGCACCGAAAGTCCGTCCCGCACCACGATTTTCGCCAACTCAGACGGGTTTTCCGCGGTAATCAGCGCCCGTGCATGGCCCGCCGACAGCTTTCCTTCGATCACCAGAGTCTGCACATCCAGCGGCAGCGACAGCAAACGCAGCAGGTTCGCGATATGACTGCGGCTTTTGCCCAGGGCTTCGGCCAGTTTTTCCTGCGTATGCCCGAACCGATCCATCAGCTGTTTGTAGCCTGCAGCCTCTTCTACGGCATTCAGATCTGCCCGTTGAATGTTCTCGATAATCGCGACTTCCAGCACCTCGGTATCGTCAAAATCACGCACGATGACCGGAATATCGTGAAGCTGTGCCATCTGAGCGGCCCGCCAGCGGCGCTCACCAGCCACGATTTCATATTGGCTACCGTTAACTTCCCGCACGATCAGCGGCTGAATGATGCCTTTTTCTTTGACCGAGGCCGCCAATTCGTTCAGCTGGTCCGGCGAAAAGGTCCGGCGCGGCTGGTTCGGGTTGGCCCGCAGCTTTTCGATCGGGACTTTCATATCCGGCCGACGGGGTTCTGACGGGACAAGACCTTGGGCTTCCTGCGTCACATCTGCCATCAGAGCGGACAATCCGCGGCCCAAACCTCGGGGTTTTGATTTCTTGACAGCCACTGAGCCCTCCTCACTGCCGCTCAGGCGGCGGCTTTCTTATTCTTATACATGACTTCGCGCGCCAGGTGCCGATACGCCATCGCCCCCAACGACCCCGAATCATACTGCAGAACCGGCAAAGCGTAAGACGGCGCCTCGCTGACCCGCACATTTCTGGGTATCTTGGTTTTAAATACCATCTCACCCAGATTGTCACGTGCATCCTTTTCAACCTGACGGGACAAGTTGTTGCGGTTATCATACATGGTTAACACAACACCTTCGATTCTGAGATCCGGATTCGCGGTTTGGCGGACTTCTCGTATCGTCAGCATCAACTGCGACAACCCCTCAAGTGCAAAGAACTCGCTTTGCAGCGGAACCAGAACGGAATGAGCCGCAACCATGGCGTTTACGGTCAGCAGGTTCAACGAAGGCGGGCAGTCGATAAGCACAAAATCAAGCTCGAACTTATCAATTGACGTCTGCCGCAGCGCGTCATGTAAAAGGTAGCTGCGCTTTTCGTTCGAAATCAGTTCGATGTCGGCCGAACTCAAGTCGACGGTTGCGGGGATTACAAACAGGCCTTCTATTTCCGTCTCTTGCACGACCGCCTCAAGCGGCGCGTCGTCAAGGATCAAATCGTAAGTCGTCCAGTCCCGGTCTTCGACACCTAGGCCGGTTGACGCGTTTCCTTGTGGATCGAGGTCGACAACCAGTACCCTGCACCCGGCTTCGGCCAAACCTGCAGCCAGATTGATAGCCGTCGTCGTCTTTCCCACCCCACCCTTCTGATTGGCAACCGCAATTATCCGGGGCCCTGAGGGACGAGACAGATCAACCACGCGATACTCCTTTGATCCTTAGAATAACAGCTTGGGGTTCAGTTAAACTTGTAATCGCCTCGCACTCGAAATTCCATTCCTCACGTGCGGCTTCCAGCTCTTTTTTCCAGCTTGCACCTTTCGGCAACAAAGCTGTACCAGTTTTTCCTAAATGCCTGTCACAAAATGACAATAATGCTTTAAGATCAGCAAGAGCCCGCGCAGAAAGAACGTCCGCTAGTATCGGTTCCACGTTTTCGATTCGCTTTGAAACGACAGTACAATTGGCGCCGCATTCTCTTGCCACGCTGCGCAGGAACGCCGATTTACGCTGATCGCTTTCCACGAATGTGAACTTGGCTTCTGGCGCTTCTTCGATGCCCATGATTGCGCAGACCATACCGGGGAACCCGCCCCCGCTGCCCAAATCCACCCAGGTTTTGAACGCATCTGCACAGCGGTAAACCTGTACGGAATCCAGAATGTGCCGCGTCCAGATGTCCTTTAAACTGTTGCGGGATACCAGATTGATCTTCGGATTCCAGCGTTGCACCAGATCTACATAGGTCTCGAGCCGCTCGAATGTTTCACGTGAAACACTCAAACCATCAAAGATTTCGTGGCTCATGCCTTGCGTACCTTTTGCCCGCGCCTCAATTTGGCCAACAGCAATGTAAGTGCTGCTGGTGTCACCCCTTCGACGCGCCCGGCCTGAGCGATATTCACCGGTCGGGCCTGTGAAAGCTTTTGTTTCATCTCGGAAGACAGACCTTCCAGCGAAGAATAGTCGAAATCCCACGGAATTTCATAAGATTCATCACGTTTCATCGCTTCGACATCTTTTTGCTGACGCGCGATGTAGTTTGCATAAAGCGCGTCACGCTCAACTTGAAGCCGGATATCTGTTTCGACATCTCCCAATTCAGGGACAAGGGGAACCAGATCATCAAACGAGACATCTGGGAACGCCAATAGCGCCATACCATCCCTGCGATTGCCGTCCTGATTGACGTTAATTCCCACGGCGCGCGCCTCTTTCGGCGTGTATGTGCGATCCGTCAACATGGATTTGGCAGAGGTGAGTTTGCCCATCTTCTCGGCAAACCGGGCTTGGCGTTCCTCTCCCACGCACCCAAGGTCTGTACCCAAAGGTGTCAGCCGCTGATCGGCATTGTCTGCTCGCAAGGACAGTCGAAACTCCGCCCGAGAAGTGAACATACGGTACGGCTCCGCCACACCACGCGTGGTCAGATCGTCAATCATTACACCGATATAGCTGTCGGCCCGGGTGAAATGAACGGGATCTCGTCCAAATACAGCCAAAGCGGCATTCAGCCCCGCGACGAGGCCTTGGGCAGCAGCTTCCTCATATCCTGTTGTACCGTTGATCTGACCCGCAAGGTATAGTCCCGGTGCTTCAGGTAAGGACAAAGAGGATGTCAGAACACGTGGGTCGACATAATCGTACTCAATTGCATAACCAGGCTGCAGGATTTTGGCATTCTCAAGCCCTTTAATTGAGTGCACATAATCTTGCTGCACATCTTGAGGCAAAGACGTTGAAATACCGTTTGGATAGATCGTGTGATCATCAACCCCTTCGGGTTCAAGGAAAATCTGATGGGAGTCCTTTTCCGCAAATCGCACAATCTTGTCTTCTATCGAAGGACAGTATCTGGGCCCCACCCCATCGATATGCCCACCGTACATAGCAGATCGAGACAGGTTCTTTTCGATGATCTCATGGGTGCGCGCGTTTGTATGCGTGATACCGCATGAAATCTGCGGTGCGACAACGGACGTGGAGAGAAAGGAAAACAGCGTGGGGTCGTCGTCTCCGTCCTGACGTTCAAGATCGGACCAGTCGATTGTCCGACCGTCCAACCGTGGCGGTGTCCCGGTTTTCAAACGACCCATCGGTAGATCAAGACTGTCCAATCGTTCTGCCAGCTTGACTGAGGGCCGATCCCCCATCCGCCCCCCTGGCCTAGAAACATCGCCGATATGGATAATGCCGCGCAGGAACGTGCCTGAAGTCAAAATAACGGCACCAGCGTGAATTTCAGTATCGTCCGCCAGCCTGATTCCGACCACCTTGTGCCCGTCCATCAGAAAGTCGACGACCTCTCCGACCACGACAGACAAAAGATTCTGTGCCTGCGTTTCCTTTTGCATGGCAGCCCGGTATAGCGCACGATCAGCCTGGGTTCGGGGGCCTTGTACTGCCGGACCTTTGCGGCGGTTCAGCAAGCGAAACTGAATACCGGCCTGATCCGCGACCCGGCCCATAACGCCATCCAGCGCATCGATTTCACGGACCAAATGGCCTTTTCCCAATCCGCCGATAGCCGGGTTACAAGACATCACACCAATATCGGAGGCGGATAGGGTGACCAGCGCAGTCTCGGCTCCCATACGTGCTGCAGCATGAGCAGCCTCAGTACCAGCGTGGCCAGCCCCAACAACGACAACATCAAACTTCGAATGTTTCACGTGAAACACTCCTTACTTACCCAGGCAGAAACTGGAGAATATCTCGTCAAGAAGGTCTTCAACCCCGATCCTGCCAACCAGTGTTTCCAAGGCACGGATCGCCGTGCGCAGTTCTTCGGCAGCGATATCATACAAGTCCGGGCCTGATTCCAGAACCGCCATCGCCGCAGCCAATGCTGACCGGGCATCAATCAGCGCAACGCGGTGCCGTTCACGGGTTGCAATACCATGTTTGGTAGACCGATCACCAAGAACGCACGATATATGGGAAATTAGCCGATCAATCCCCTGCCCCGTTTTTCCGGAGATTCCGCCATTATGATCTTTCCGAAGGTCAGATTTCGGCAACATCTGAATATCGCCGTCCAGCATTTGAACGCCAAGCTCTGAGGGGTCTTCGGTCAAAAACACCCGCAAATCAGCGGCGTCTGCGCGTTTGCGGGCCAACTCGATCCCAAGGTTTTCGACAAGATCCTCGGTTTCACGCAGCCCGGCCGTATCCAGCAGTGTCACCGGCAGGCCGGCCAAATCCATGCGAACCTCAATGACATCACGGGTTGTACCAGCATATTCCGAGGTGATTGCGGCCTCTCGCCCGGCCAGGGTATTCAGCAAGGTCGACTTGCCCGCGTTTGGCAGGCCAACAATCGCAACCTCAAAACCGGTCCGGATGCGTTCGGCAATTTTCACGCCCTCCGCTTCACGCTGCAGGTCCTGCATGACACCGGTCACCAACATACGCACTTCGGGTGTGACATCCGTCGGCACCTCTTCGTCGGCAAAATCAATGACGGCTTCCAACAACGAAGCCGCCCGGATCAAATCACGACGCCAGCGCTCAGCCAATCCGCCCAATTCCCCGCCCAGAATGGTCTGCGCTTGCTTGCGTTGCGCCTCGGTTTCGGCGTCAATCAGGTCGGCAAGCCCTTCGACCTGGGTTAGGTCCATCTTGCCGTTTTCCAGCGCCCGGCGCGTGAACTCACCGGGTTCTGCCAATCGCAACCCGTCCGTATCCGACAGGCACCGCATCACGGCATTAACCGAGGCGGTGCTGCCGTGAATTTGCAGCTCGGCCACATCTTCACCGGTGAAACTGGCCGGCCCCTGAAAGGTCAGGACCAACCCATCGTCCAAACGCGAGCCATCAGCCGCATGCAAGGACCGAACCCGCATACCACGGAGTGGCAGCGGGCCGCCGGTCAGGCCAGCCGCAGCGGAATGCGCCAAAGGGCCTGAGAGGCGGATGACCGCCACCCCTGCTTTGCCTTGTGCGCTGGCCAAGGCGAATATCGTATCCATTCGAAGGCCTCGCGTCAGTTAAGACCTGTGTCAGGTGTTCATCGAATCGAAGAACTCGCCGTTTGTCTTGGTCTGTTTCAACTTCGACAACAGGAACTCGATCGCATCGGTAGTGCCCATCGGGTTGAGGATGCGGCGCAGGACGAAGGTCTTGGCCAGATCGCCCTTATCGACCAGCAGATCCTCTTTGCGGGTGCCGGACTTGAGGATGTCGATGGCCGGGAACACGCGCTTGTCTGCGATCTTGCGATCCAGAACGATTTCCGAGTTACCGGTGCCTTTGAATTCTTCAAAGATAACCTCATCCATACGGCTGCCGGTATCGATTAGCGCGGTGGCGATGATGGTCAGCGAACCGCCCTCTTCGATGTTCCGCGCCGCACCAAAGAACCGCTTGGGCCGTTGCAGGGCGTTTGCATCCACACCACCGGTCAGAACTTTACCCGAGGACGGTACCACTGTGTTAAAGGCCCTACCAAGTCTTGTGATCGAATCGAGAAGAATAACAACATCTCGTTTATGTTCGACCAAACGCTTGGCTTTTTCGATCACCATCTCAGACACGGCCACGTGACGCGTTGCCGGCTCGTCGAAGGTCGAAGATACAACTTCACCCTTCACCGAACGCTGCATGTCGGTCACCTCTTCCGGGCGTTCGTCGATCAAAAGGACGATCAGGTAGCACTCTGGGTGGTTCTGTTCGATCGAATGCGCGATGTTCTGCAGGATCACCGTCTTACCGGTCCGCGGCGGCGCCACGATCAGAGACCGCTGTCCTTTACCGATAGGCGAGACCAGATCGATCACCCGGGCCGACTTGTCCTTGATGGTGGGATCTTCGATCTCCATCTTCAGACGTTCGTCCGGATACAAAGGCGTCAAGTTGTCGAACAGGATCTTATGCTTGGCTTTTTCAGGTTCTTCAAAGTTGATCTTGGTGACCTTGATCAGTGCAAAGTACCGCTCGTTTTCATCCGGTGCTTTGATATCGCCTTCGACCGTATCGCCGGTCCGCAGCGAGTGCTGGCGGATCATGTCGGGTGAGACATAGATGTCATCCGGACCCGGCAGGTAGTTCGCCTCGGGCGAGCGCAGGAAGCCGAACCCGTCCTGCAGGACCTCAAGGACACCGTCGCCGCCGACGGTCCAGCCTTCATCCGCGCGTTCGCGCAGGATCTGGAACATCATCTCGCCTTTTCGCATTGTCGAGGCGTTTTCGATTTCCAGCTCTTCGGCCATCGCCAGAAGGTCTTTGGGGCTTTTGGCCTTCAGGTCGGCCAGATTCAGGGCATCAGTTGTCATGATATATACCTTCACCGCTGACAGCGCGGCACGAAGTGGAATTTCAGTACGGAAGATACGCCGCCCGGACGGGCGAGTTGATCCCTACATAAGCGCGGCAGCCGTCGGAGTCAAACAGGCCCTCAGAACTTCAGAATGACCGCCAGAACGATGGCAACCATCAGAATGGTCGGAACCTCGTTCATCATGCGGTACTGCCGCCCAGTGAGCTTGTTTCGGCCTTCCACGAAGTCCTTGCGCCGCGCCATCAGCCAATGATGGAACCAGGTCATCCCAATCACCGCCGCGCCTTTGACCCAGGGCCAGGACCAGTCCCAGCCGACAATGCCCGGTGTCAAGACCATGATCAGCCCGCAGATCCACGCCACGTACATTGCAGGACGCATGATCACGCGCAGCAGCTTGTCTTCCATTTCAAAGAAAATGGTTTCAGCCCCATCGACTGCCTGTGCCTTTTCTACGTGATAGACGAACAGTCTTGGCAGATAGAACAGGCCTGCCATCCACGAGATCACGGCCATGATGTGTAAAGACTTCACCCACGGGTAAATCGTGAAAAGAAGATCGGTCATTCTGGCTCCGGGCGTTGCTCGGAACTCTCCCTATTAAAAAAATAAGAAAAGAAAAAGGATGATGGTTTTGTAGGGTGAACAAAATCCGTGGATTACTTTTTTAAACATGTGTTTTCCCCAGGTGGAAAATTATCCGGTACAGGGGAGTGATTCTGTGAGTTACAACAATAATCGTTTAATTACAGTCATATACCATGTATTTTCTGCAATCTGTCTGGGGATAAATCGCGGGGTATCTGTGGAGTTTCCGCTTATCCCCCCTGTTCGACTTATCCTTGTCCCGGATGGACTGCGTTCGAGCGACTCAGGGAAGTTTTGCGCGAAATTCCCGGGGTTGCGTGTCAATCGGAAAACCATACAAACCGTTCAAGAACGCTCAACGATTTGCACACGGGGTTGTCCACATGTCTGTCCCCATCATCCTGGCCTCGGGGTCATCCATTCGCGCGCAGTTGCTGGAAAACGCAGGCGTGCCGTTTTCTGTTCAGGTCGCGCGCGTGGACGAAGAGTCCATGAAACGCGCGCTGCTGGCCGAAGGTGCCCCGCCCCGCGATATCGCCGACGCTCTGGCTGAGATGAAGGCGCGCAGGGTCAGTGACAAGACCACCGGGGCGATGGTTCTGGGCTGTGATCAGGTGCTGGATTTCGACGGGCAGTTGCTGTCGAAACCCGAAACGCCCGAGGATGCGCTGGCACAGCTCAAGGCAATGCGGGGCAAGCGGCACCTGCTGTTGTCGGCTGCGGTGATCTATCAGGATGGCGAGCCGATCTGGCGCCACGTCGGCCAAGTGCGCCTGCGGATGCGGATGAGCTCGGACGCTTATCTGCGCGACTATATAGAACGCAACTGGGACAGCATTCGCCACGCGGTCGGCGCTTATAAGCTGGAAGAGGAAGGCGTCCGCCTGTTCGCCACCATTGACGGCGACTATTTTAATGTCTTGGGTATGCCCCTGTTGGAACTGCTCAATTTTCTGGCCGCCAAAGGGGTGATCGATCAATGACGCATAACCGTATTCCGTTGGCCGGCGTGATCGGGCACCCGATTGCGCATTCCAAATCGCCGAAACTGCATGGCCACTGGCTGAAGAAATACGGACTGGATGGGCATTACGTCCCGATGGACGTAGCCCCCGAAGATTTTGAGACCGTTCTGCGGTCCCTGCCCAAGGCTGGGTTCGTCGGCACCAATGTGACGGTCCCCCATAAAGAGGCCGCGCTGCGCGTTGCCGATCACGTATCCGAGCGGGCCTCGGTCATCGGTGCGGCGAATACGCTGGTGTTTCATGAGGACGGCACGATCCACGCGGACAACACCGACGGCTACGGGTTCCTGGAGAACCTGCGCAGCGGCGCGCCGGATTGGACGCCCTCGGATGGCCCGGCCGTGGTGTTTGGCGCAGGCGGCGCGGCGCGGGCGGTGATACAGAGCCTGCTGGACGCGGACGTGCCTCAGATCTTGCTGACCAATCGCACCCGCGCCCGTGCAGACCAGTTGCAGAAGGAATTCGGCGACCGCGTTACCGTGGTCGATTGGCTGCAGGCTGGGAATGTCATCGAAAATGCGGAGCTGGTGGTCAACACGACCTCATTGGGTATGCAGGGGCAGCCCGAGTTGCGGGTGCCGCTGGATGGACTGCAACCCGGTGCCGTTGTGACCGATCTGGTCTACGCCCCGCTGAAAACCCATCTGCTGCAAGTGGCAGAAGAGGCCGGCTGTACCACTGTCGACGGGTTGGGCATGCTGCTGCATCAGGCGGTTCCCGGGTTCGAACGCTGGTTCGGTACCCGCCCCGAGGTGACAGATGACCTGCGCGCGGCGGTTTTGGGATGAGTTTCGCGCTTGGCCTGACGGGCTCGATCGGAATGGGCAAAAGCACGACGGCGCAGATGTTCGTCGCCGAAGGCTGCGCGCTGTGGGATGCAGATGCGGCCGTACATAGACTCTATACAAGGGGCGGAGCCGCTGTTGAGCCCATGCGGGCGGCCTTTCCCGGTGCCATTGTCGAGGAAGCGGTCAGCCGAGAGGCGCTGAAACAGATCATCGCGCGGGACTCGTCTGCGCTGAAACAGATCGAAGCCATCGTGCATCCGTTGGTGGCCGCTGATCGCGCTGCTTTCCGGGAACAGACCAAGGCCGATATTCTGGTGTTCGACATTCCGCTGCTGTTCGAAACAGGCGGAGATGTGGCGATGAATGCGGTTGCCTGTGTCTCGATTCCGGCCGACGAGCAAAAGCGCCGGGTGATGGAGCGTGGCACCATGACCGAGGCGCAGTTCGAGCAGATCCGCGCCAAGCAGATGCCGAATGAGGAAAAATGCGCGCGGTCGGATTTTGTGATCGTGACGGATACGCTGGACCACGCCCGCGCGCAGGTGCAGGATGTAATCAGGCAGATACGCGCGGGGCTGGCAGATGCGTGAGATTGTACTCGATACCGAAACCACAGGGTTCGACCCCGAAAGCGGCGACCGGATTGTCGAGATCGGTGCGGTCGAGTTGTGGAACCACGTGGCCACGGGCGAGACCTATCACGTCTACATCAACCCCGAACGGTCGATGCCTGAAGAGGCCTTTGGCGTACATGGGATCGGGCCGGACCTGCTGGAAAGCCCACGCCCGCCAGAAAAGGGTGAGGTCACGCTGAAGGACAAGCCGGTCTTTGCCAGGGTGGGTCAGGGTTTTCTTGATTTTATCCAGGATTCCAGGCTGGTGATCCACAACGCATCCTTCGATATGAAATTCCTGAACGCGGAACTCAGATGGATGGGGTTGCCGCAGATTCCGATGGATCAGGCGCTGGATACGCTGGCTATTGCGCGCAAACGCTTTCCGGGCTCGCCGGCCTCGCTGGATGCATTGTGCCGGCGGTTCAACATCGACAATACAAACCGCGTGCTGCACGGAGCGTTGCTCGACTCGGAGATTCTGGCCGAGGTCTATCTTGAACTGATCGGGGGACGGCAGCCGGATTTCGGTCTTTCTACCTCAGCGTCTTCGGGCGCAGGTGGACAGGACGACTGGCGTCCAATGGCGCGCCCGACCCCTTTGGCGTCAAAAATAACCGACGAAGAACGTGTGGCGCACGAGGCATTTGTGGAGAAGCTGGGCGGAAACGCCCTGTGGACCCGCGCCTGAGACACATCCCGGCGCGGGTCAGGCCAATCAGGCTTCGGTTTTCTGAGCTTCGGCCTGGCGGCGCATCAATTCATTGCGATACAGCGTGACGAAATCGATAGTGTCCAGGTTCACCGGCGGATAGCCACCGTCGCGGGTGATGTCGCTTACGATGCGGCGCAGGAACGGGAACAGCATCCGCGGGCATTCGATCATCAGGAAGGGATGCAGCTGATCATCGGCCACACCTTCGATGTGGAACAGGCCGCAATAGTCGATCTCGCACAGGAACAAAACGTCCTCCATGCCTTTGGCTTTCGACTTGAGGTTCAGCTTGATCGCCACTTCGTACTGATGCTCGACCGAGCGCTTTTTCGCATCCAGATTCACCTGAACCGCGATCTCGGGCTGAACGTCACCGGACACGCCTTTTTGCGCCATCACGTTTTCAAAAGACAGGTCGCGAATGAATTGTCCCAGAACGCGCATCTGAATTTGCGGGGCGGTCTGTGCCGCGTTGTTTTCTGCAGGGCTTTCGTCAGCCATGGATCTACTCCGAAAATGAAATTCGCCACTGCTTAGCAAGTTGGGCGCGGCACCTCAATGCTGGTGGGGGCCTTCGACCCATTTGGACGGCTTAGATGGGTCCTGACGTGGCCGGACCTCGGTAAATTCGCCGTCGATCACGTCATCCTGATCAAATGGCTGTGGACCGGACCGAAACTGTGCACCGGTGCCCATCTGGAACTGGGTGATTTGCACTTTCGACTTGAGATAGCGGAAAACGGCCACCCGAACGCTGGGGATCAGCAGCGCAAACCCGACCGCATCGGTGAAAAACCCTGGCGTCAGCAGCAAAACGCCCGACAGCAGTATCATTGCACCATGGGCCAAAGGTTCGGTCGGGTCGTCCAGTTCGGCAAAGGATCGCTGCAGATTGGCCAGTGCCATGCGACCTTGTGTCCTGACCAAGGCGGTGCCCAGAACGGCCGTCAGAATCACGATCGCAAGCGTTGGCCACAGGCCGATCAGACCGCCAACCTGAATGAACAGGGCGATCTCGATGATCGGGACCAATAAAAATGCCAAGAACAGATACATTTGCGTTATCCTTTACCAGAGGTCGGGCAGTGGACTTGCCACGAACTGTCACCTACATAGTGGCATGAGGCCGTGTATACAAAGTCGCGGTCTGAAAAGAGGATGAAATGAACGAACCGATGATCCAGTTGCTGGTCCTGGCCGGAATTGCCGTTTTCCTGATCCTGCGTCTGAAAAGCGTGCTGGGCACGCGTGAAGGTTTTGAAAAACCTCCCGTTCAGCAGCAGCCCGATACACAGAACGCCCGTCGCGGGTTCGAGGTGATCGAAGGTGGCCCGGATCACGACATCACTGACCATGTTGCCGAAGACAGCGAGCAGGCACAAACCCTGACTGCGATGAAGCGGATTGAGCCCAGCTTCTCGGTCAGTGAATTTGTGCAAGGCGCGCGCGGCGCTTATGAAATGATCGTTATGGGGTTCGAAAAAGGAAACCTGGACGAAATCCAGCCTTTCCTGTCCGAAGAGGTGTTTGACACCTTCGTTTCCGTCGTTGCAGCCCGCGAAGATCAGGGGCTGACCATCGAAGCCGAATTCATCGGCGTCCGTGAAACCACGCTGGCTGATGCGAGGTTCGACAAGGATACCAATCAGGCCGAGATCACCATGAAATTCGTAGGTGAACTGACCTCGGTCGTGCGGGATCGCGGCGGTGATATCATCGAAGGCAGCCCGAACACCGTCAAACGCCAAAAGGACAGCTGGACCTTTGCCCGTGTCATGGGCTCGGACGATCCGAACTGGCTGCTTGTCGCCACGGACGCATGATTGCTGCACTCCGGTCGCTCTTACTGGTGGGCGTGATGACCACCGCAAGCGCCGCCGGAGCCGAGGCGACGCGCTCGATCCTGTCGTTTGACGATCTTGAAGGCTGGGCCGCTGATGATCACGGGGCGGCCCTTTCTGTTTTTCTGAACACATGTGGCGATCTGGATGACCCGGACTGGCGCGCGTTGTGTGGCGTGGCGAAGACCTATGAGGCCGACGCCGCGCGGTCGTTCTTTGAGCTGTTCTTCCGCCCGGTTTTGGTCGAAGACGGCAATGATGCGCTGTTCACCGGGTATTTTGAACCCGAATTGGACGGGTCCCGCAGTCGGACAGATCGATTTAAATACCCGGTCTATAAGATGCCGCCTGAGGCGCGGGCCGAAGGACCTTGGCTCAGCCGCCGGGAAATCCTGACCGGCGATGCAATGACCGGCCGGGGGCTTGAGATTGCCTGGGTCGATGACCCGGTCGAGCTCTTCTTTTTGCAGATTCAGGGCTCGGGCCGTATTCGCTTGGCCGACGGCGGGGCCTTGCGGGTGGGGTATGGCGGTGCCAACGGGCACCCCTATCGTTCCGTCGGAGTTGAACTGATCCGGCAGGGCGCATTGGGGGCACATCAGGTCAGTGCCCAGATGATCAAGGCCTGGGTGCGCAAAAACCCCGAGGCCGGGGCGGAACTGCTTTTTCACAACCCCTCTTACGTGTTTTTTCGCGAGGTGACCCGTGTTGCGCCCGAATTTGGGCCGCTGGGTGCGATGAACCGATCCGTCACCACCATGCGCAGCATCGCCGCCGATCCGGCCTATACGCCGCTGGGGGCTCCGGTCTGGGTGGAAAAGGACGGGAAAGAGCCCATGCGCCGACTGATGATCGCGCAAGACACAGGTGCGGCCATCAAGGGGGCGCAGCGGGCGGATATCTTCTATGGCACCGGGGATGAGGCCGGACAGGCCGCCGGACGTTTGAAGGATCCGGGTCGGATGGTCCTGCTGGTGCCGATCCAGCGTGCCTATGCCCTGATCCCGGATGAGTTCTGATGCCCCGCCGCAAATTGACCTCTGAAGAGATCGAGCTGTGGCGCAAGGTCACCAAACAGGCCGAACGCCTGCACCCCGAACTGCCGCAATCAGTGCATCCGACCTCTCTGCCCAAGCCCAAACCGACCAAAGCACCGAAATTCCGGCTGGAGGGGTTTGAGATCGGCCAGAATGCGCAGGTAAAGCCGGTGCGGAATGCGTTGAAACCCTCGGTCACTGACAACCTGCGGGCCAGCCCGGTGCAGATGGACATCAAGGCCTATGGGCGGATGAAACGCGGCAAGCTCAAGCCCGAAGGAAAGCTGGACCTGCACGGGATGCGGGTTGACACCGCGCATCCGGCGCTGATCCGATTTGTCCTGACATCGCAGGCGCAGGGCAAGCGGCTGGTTCTGGTCGTGACCGGCAAGGGCAAGGACCGGGATGAGCCCGGCCCGATCCCCACCCCGCGCGGAGTGCTGCGAAATAACGTGCCACACTGGCTGTCGATCCCGCCTCTGGCGCAATCAGTACTGCAGGTGACGCCCGCGCATATCAGCCATGGTGGCGACGGGGCCTATTACGTCTATCTGCGGCGCACCCGATAGAACTCGGCCCGGGCACGGCGGATACCGGTCCAGGCCAACGCGCAGACCAGAACAAAGAAAACGGCAATCCACAGGAACTGAGCGCCCAGCGAAACGCCCCGGTCAATCAGCACCCCGGTCAGCGCCGGGCCGATGGCTGATCCCAACACCATAACCGCCGTTGCCAGCGCCTTGATCGCGCCTATGTGCCGTGTGCCGTAGAACTCGGCCCAAAAGGCGCTGGGCAAGGTGTTGTTCGCGCCGACGGTCAGGGCCAGAAAGATTAGCCCGATCAGTGCACCGCTGATTGTGTCGACTGCCGAGAGGATGGCAAAGCCGACAGCCATGGGCAGTTGGTAGAACGGCATGATCCGTGCGGTGCCCCATTTATCCAGCGCCCAGCCCGCCGCAAACATCGACAGGATCGAAACGCCGGTGAATACCGGGAACAAAGCGACCAGTTGGATATGCGGCCAGTCCTTGACCGCGGCCAGATGGACCTGATGAAAGAAGAAGGCCGTGATGAAGGCCGATGGCCCCAGGATCGCGGGTGCCATGAACCAGAACAGCGGATGGAGCAGCGCCGCGCGCCGGGTCCAGTGCCGATCCTGCATTCCGGTGGCGGTCTGATCGCCGGAGAGGCTCTGCGGGGTGCGTTCCTGCCGCAGCAAACCAATCAGAACCGGGATGCTCAGGATCGCCACTCCCGCGGCAATCACCCACAACCAGCGCCAGTCCAGAAAAGCCATCGCGGCCACAAAGATCAGTGGCAGCAGGGATTCCCCGATCGCGTAACCCAATGAGGCGATGGACAGCGCCTTGCCCCGGGTCGCGGTGAACCAACGCGCCATGGCGACCTGCGCCAGATGAATGCTCATCCCCTGACCGAACAGGCGCAGCAGAAAGATCACGATCGGCAGCAGCAACAATGCGCTGTTTGTCGCCATCACCAACGCCGCAAGCGCCAAACCGGCCAAAACCACCGGCCCAAAGATCCGCACGCGGAAGATGTCGGTCAGCCCCCCTGCCCAGATCATAACGATGGCCGACACGGTGGTGCCTAGCGAATAGATCGCCCCCCATGAACCATGGCTCAGGCCGAATTCAGCACGGATCTGCCCCGAGAAGATCGAGATGAAAAAGGTCTGCCCAAAGCTGGACAAAAAGGTCAGAAGGACACCCGCGCTCAGCCAGTTCGCATTTTCGATCAGATACCGACGCAGGCTGAACGTCACGGAGTGGTCACCTCGGCCTCGCCGGTTTCTGTCAGGACGATCTCGGTCGCACCATCGGGGTTGCGTTGGTTGCGCGGTACCAGAACGTCGATTCCGGGTCGTTCATCGGGTCCGAAGGTATTGCTGACCCGTCGGACCGAGCTGAGGATTGCTAGCAGTGCGGGAGAGGTCGCTGCCACGAAATGTGAAGACTGTGCATCACTGTTGAAGGCCGTGGTGTCGATCACGTTGATCGGAAACTCTGCCAGTTCGCCGATCGAGCTGATATTGCCCAACCTTTCCCCTTCCGCAGTTCCACGCAGACGGGCCGAGATGTTCAGGATTTTGTCTTTCTGCGACACCATAACAATAAAGGGGTCGGGCGGTGTGTCGATCCGCTCCATCTGCGAGCGGAACAGGTCCACGTCCAGGTCAGGCGAGATCAGAATAACCCCTTCGAGGTTCCTGTTGGCCCAGCCGGGTTCCTGCAATTCGGTTTGCCGCATCATTTCCATCGACAGTGCGCTGCCCATCGAATGCGCCACCAGAACGACACGCTTGACGCCCATGGATTTCAGTTCGCGGATGGTCTGCTCTAACCCGTCGCGGGCGAACAGCATACTGTCCAGGTCGTAGGCATAACCGTACCCTGTCGCGCGGCTGGGCCAGGAATAGACTAGGATTGAACCGGGCAAACCGATGTCATGAGTCAGCTGCGCCGCACGGAAGATAGTTTCCGTCTGAGTCGAGTTATAGCCGTGCACAAAGATCGTGACGTCGTCCTGGCCACGCAGGTGCTCTCGTAAACCCTGAGGACCGTCCAATTCTGTTATGTCAGCCAGAACGAATTCTTTCTGCGGGTTCGGATTCGCGTAGGAAAACTTAAGCGTTCCTGGCGTGTGGTTTGGCGGGATCGAAACCTTGGTTTCCAGAAACTGTAAAGTTTCACCGCGACGGAAGCCGTAAGACCCGTCCGGCTCGCGGGCGCGCGTTGTGCTGGCAAACACGGTTTGAGGCGTGCCAATGGTCAGGGCCGAGGGCACGGTCTCCGTAATCGTCCGGTCGACGCAGGCGGTCAAAGACACGGAGGCAATCAGAACAATAAAATAGCGCAGCACGGAAAACCCTCAGAGCATTTTGCGCTAAGCTATCGATTTCTGACCCCACGTCCAGCGACATGGGGCAAGGGGAACGGCAAAAACCAGCTGGCCGTGTTACAGAACGTAACGGCTGAGGTCGGTGGACTTGGTCAGCTCACCCAGATTGTCGTCCACGAACTGCGCGTCCACTGTGATCTCGGCGCCAGCCTGATCGGGGGCGGTAAAGGACAGCTCCTCGAACACCCGCTCCATCACCGTGTAAAGCCGCCGCGCACCGATGTTCTCGATGGTCTGGTTCACATTCGCGGCGATGCGGGCCAGTGCCGCGATGCCGTCTTCGGTAAAGCTGACGGTGACTTCTTCGGTACGCATCAAAGCGGTGTACTGGAGGGTCAGGGCGTTGTCGGTCTCAGTCAGGATGCGCACGAAGTCCTCTTCGGTCAGCGCGCGCAGTTCCACGCGGATCGGCAGCCGACCCTGTAGTTCCGGCAGCAGGTCCGAGGGTTTGGCGATGTGGAACGCCCCAGATGCGATGAACAGGATATGGTCGGTTTTCACCGGCCCGTGTTTGGTGGATACGGTGGTGCCCTCGATCAGAGGCAACAGATCGCGCTGAACGCCTTCGCGGCTGACATCGCCGCCGCGCGCGTCGGACCGGGCGCAGACCTTGTCGATCTCGTCCAGGAACACGATGCCGTTCTGTTCGACCGACTCCAACGCCACACGGTTGACGGTTTCGTCGTCCAGCAGCTTGTCGGCCTCTTCCCCGATCAGGGCGTCATAGCTTTCGGCGACGGTCATACGCTTCTTGACGGTACGCCCACCAAAGGCTTTGCCAAAGATATCGCCCAGATTCATCATGCCCATCTGGCTGCCGGGCTGGCCGGGCACGTCAAACATCGGCATCGGGTTTGAGGTGTCGGACAGCTCCAGCTCAATCACCGTGTCGTCCAGCTCACCGGCTTTCAGTTTTTTGCGGAACATCTCGCGGGTGCCCTCGCGGGCGTCTTCACCGGCGATGGCCGCGATCACGCGGTCTTCTGCCGCCTGATAGGCCTTGGCCTTCACGTCCTCGCGCATGTATTCTCGGGTCTGGATGATGGCGGCATCGGCCAGATCGCGGACGATCTGTTCCACGTCACGGCCAACATATCCGACCTCGGTGAACTTGGTGGCCTCGACCTTTATGAACGGCGCGCGGGCCAGTTTGGCCAGACGGCGGCTGATCTCGGTTTTACCTACACCAGTGGGGCCGATCATCAGGATGTTCTTGGGATAGACCTCGTCTCGGATGTCGTCGTCCAGCTGCTTGCGCCGCCAGCGATTGCGCAGGGCCACGGCCACGGCACGCTTGGCATCCTTCTGACCGATAATGAAACGGTCCAGTTCCGAGACAATCTCGCGCGGGGTGAGGTCGGTCAAAGCGCATCCTTTCGGTCGGCATAGCAAAACTTGGGCTTAGGTAATCACCGCTGAGGCGAAAACAACCAAGCCTTTTTCATTGGCAGCGTTGGTTAGCAATGCCCTACCCGGTTTGCAAATGCTTTCCATAGGTGAAACGCGGGCGTTCTGTTACATTGTTTTCAAGGCGTTGAACGTCAGGAGCGCGGACATGACGAAAATTGCCAAGATCACCTTGCTGTTTGTGGTGTTTGTCGACCTGATCGGACAGGGGCTTGTCTTTCCGATCATCAACTCGCTGATCATGGAGACGAAATCCGGTTTCCTGCCTGACAACACGCCGGATGGCCGACGCCATTTCTATTACGGGCTGGTGATTGGGTGTTTCTTTCTGTCGTGGTTTCTGGGAGTGGTCTATGTCTCTAAGGTTTCGGATTCCATCGGGCGCAAGAACGCGCTTTTGGTCTGCTTGTGTGGAGCGCTGGCGGGCTATGCCATCACCATCGCTTCGCTCTATATGGACAGTCTGCTTCTGTTGATCCTTGGGCGGTCGATCACCGGGTTCACGGCCGGAAACCAGCCCATCGCGCAGGCGGCGATGATTGATGGCAGCACCGATGCTGCCGATCGAGACCGAAACATGGGCTATATCGTGACCGGTGTCAGTTTTGGCCTTGTTGGCGGCCCGATCATTGGCGCTGTTTTGTCGGACTCGGCTCTGTTGGGTAGTATTGCCACGCTGAAAACCCCTTTCTACGGTGCATTTATTCTGGTGCTGATTGCCATCTTCCTTGTTCTGACATTCTTCAAAGACACGCGCACAGAACGCACAGCCTTTGTCTTCCGCCCCCGCGACATCACCGACAGTCTGATCGCGGTGCGCGGGCATCCGATGGTTCTGAAAATCCTGCCAGTCTATTCGTTCTTCATGATTGCCAATGTCACATTCTACGTGTTTGTCGACAATTTCCTGACCAGTCGCTTTGGCTATGGCGTGATCGGCGGCAGCGTGGCGATGGTGGTAATCGGCTTTGCGCTGGCCTTTTCCAGTACCTTCCTGGTGAAACCGGCGCAGGAGAGGTTCAGCAAGCACCAGATCGTCTATACTTCGCTAATCGTCATGGTGATCTGCGGCTTTGCCTTCGCCTTCAGCCCCAGCGGCGTGCTGAGCTACGTGCCGGTCTTCTTCTTCTATTTCTTCTTCGGAGTTTCTTACCCGACCCTGCTGGGCTTGTTTTCGTCCAGCGTAAGCGAGACGGATCAGGGCTGGGTCATGGGTGTGACCACGGCGGTCTTCTGCCTGGCCGGAGGGATAATGTCCCTGATCGGCGGCGGGTTGATGAGCATCGATATCCGCGTGCCCTACTACATAGTGATCATCGCCGCGATCATTGGCCTGATCGGGATGCATCGCCGCTGGAAAGGGAAAGAGATCAAGGCGCTTTTAGCCTGAAATAGTCTCGACCGTCAGATTGCCGTTGGTATAGACGCAGATATCTGCGGCGATCGCCATCGCCTCACGCGCGACCAGTTCGGCCGGTTTGTCACCGTCCATCATCGCACGGGCTGCGGCCAGAGCGAAATTGCCGCCCGACCCGATGGCCGCCACGTTGTGTTCCGGCTCCAACACGTCCCCTGCTCCGGTGATTACCAGCAGATCCTTGCCATCGGTGACAATCAGCATCGCCTCGAGCTTTTGCAGGTACTTGTCGGTGCGCCAGTCCTTGGCCAATTCGACTGAGGCGCGGGCCAGTTGACCGGGCGTGGCCTCAAGCTTGGCTTCCAACCGTTCCAGTAGAGTGAACGCGTCGGCGGTCGATCCGGCGAACCCGGCGACGACTTCGAACCCGCCCGGTGACAGGCGGCGGACCTTGCGGGCGGTGCCCTTGATCACAGTCTGACCCAGGCTGACCTGTCCGTCGCCGGCAATCACCACGTGGCCGCCTTTTTTGACGCCAATGATCGTTGTGCCGTGCCAACCGGGAAATTCGCTGTCTGCCATCAGGGCCTCCGTTCTTCGCTGGCATCCTATATGGGCCGGACCCGCCCGCAGCGCAACAGTTCACAAACTGCTCAAAAGATATGCAAGAATCGCAAATCGGGGTTACCGGACTAGCAATTGTGAGTCGCGCCGCCTGGTCCTAAATGAGGCTTACAACCGACGAAGGGTCGGCTGTTTCAGTTTGAAGGAATGCGCAAATGGCAACCACCGCAAATATCCATGCGCCGCTCGGAGCAGCTACCATCCTGCATGTAGTGGACGCGTTCACCGCAGCTTTCGAAAAAGCTGCCGAGTGGAATGAAACCCGCAAGACACGCAAAGTTCTGTCGGAACTGAGCGACGCACAGCTGGAAGATATCGGCCTGTGCCGCGCGGACATCAAGAATATCTGATCCGCGATCAGTACGACCGCAAAAGATGAGCCGCTCATTCGAGCGGCTTTTTCTTTGTCACACCAGTTTGTATTGACCCGAACGGTCAGGCAAGAAGGCCTCAATCGCAGCTGTTGCTACAACATGCCGGGTACCAGCTTCGGCGTCTTCTATATCCAGACCGCCTTTAACGGCCCGCACCTCGGCTCGGCCGCGGGGCAGATCAGCGGCTATTAGTTCACAATCCACACGTTCCGGTTCCTGTGCGCCAATCGTGACCATCACGCGCATTTCGGAATGGTCGATACCCAGCTTGGAAAACAGGGTGATCGACGAATGATGCAGCGCGTCCTGCACCGCCCGCCGTGCCGCCTTGGTGTAATCCTGCTCATACAGGTCGTTGCCGGTGCCCATCTCAAGTATGATGCGTTTTTCGGTCATCCCACGGGCTCCATGTCGAACGAGACAACGATGGCCGCATTGGCAATGACTGTGCGTCCCGCGGTATGCGGTTTTTCGATATCCAACCCGCCCTGCGTGACGGTGATATTCGGCTGGCCATAGGGAAAGATGGCTTTCAGCGCGTCCTGATCCACCTGATCGGGTTTCTGCACCCCAATCTCGGCGTCGATGACCATCGCTTCTTTCGGGAAGTCGAACAGCTCGGCCATGTTGACCGAATTGTGCCACAACGCGTCTTTGATCGCCCGCAGCGCGGCCTCAGTATAGTCTTCCCGCCGCAGCGAGGTGCCCATGCCGAATTCCACAAGAACCCGTGTTTTTGCCATTTGATCCTCTGGCGTAAAAAAGGCGCCCAGTGCGGGGCGCCTTTGATCTGTCTGCATCGAAACGGATCAGATGGATTCGTCGATCCAGCTTTGCAGCGCAGCCTTCGGGGCGGCACCTGCGCGGTTCGAGACAACCTGACCGTCCTTGAAGATGAACAGCGCCGGGATGCCGCGCACGCCCATGGCGGCTGCCGCGTTCGGGTTGCTGTCCACATCCACCTTGGCGATCTTCACTTTGCCGCCGTATTCAGCGGCCAGCTCTTCCAGAGCGGGGCCGATCTGCTTACAGGGGCCACACCATTCGGCCCAGAAATCGACAACAACGGGGATGTCGGAATTCTTGACTTCGGCGTCAAAGGTATCGTCGGTTACGGCTACGGTCGACATTTTCTGTCTCCTGAATGGGGTAAACTCGGGAACAGAACGTAGGGGCCGGGCATGGCAAGGTCAAGATATATGGGTGCGGGCCAGTGCATCCGTCACAAGATCGTGTGGCAACCACATAAGCTCCGCCGTTCGTGTCCAAAGGACTGCCGTTCGGATTTCTCGACCCGGATAAATCTGGGCCAGCGCATGCGCATAAGCCCCCATCTGCCTCAACAGGCCTTCGGGGCAGGCCGATGGGCTGCTGGGAACCATGGCATTTGATTTGAAATCAACCACCTGCACTTCGGTGTCCGTCACGATCAGCCGGTCGATCACCCCGTGCATCCGCCGCCCGCTCAGCTCGGCAGTCACCGGAACCTCGGCCAGTGCGTCGCCCGCAAAAACGGCTTGCAGATGGTCCGCTGTCAGCACGTTTTGCGCCTCGGTCAGTAGCTCTTGCCGGTCCACTTCCTGCATATCGGGCAGAACCCGGGCGCAGAGCTGAGGCCAGTTTTTTTGCGTATCCGACGACAAGTGTTCCAACAGCAGGTGCAGACGCGTACCGCGCAGCTTGGCGGCCTCTTCATCCTGACCGGTATCGCCGGGCAACGCCTTGGCCCCGCCCAGATCAGAGGGGCTGAGCGTTTCAGGTGCCGGCTCCGGTGCCGTGGCGGTGTTCAGGAACTGGTCCGGCAGCGGAGTTTGGGCAACCTCGGCCGCAGTGTGTTCCACAATCGGCAGCGCGTCCCAATCCGCATGGGACAGGCGCAACGTGTCAGTCTCTGACAGTTGAGTGGCCCCTGCCCGCGCCATCGCCGCCTCGACCATCTGATACCAGCTGGTTCCGTCCTTGCCGACATCCCCGGCCGCGCCCACGATTAACCACTTTTCAGCACGTGTTAGAGCCACATACAGAAGCCGAAGCCGTTCATTCTCCTCCCTTGCCCGCGCCTCGGTTCGTGCCTTGGCGATCAGGGCTGGCGATGCGTCCGCAGGCACTTTCCACAGTGGCGTGCCCTCACTCACCATGATCTCGGCGTCGCGCGGAGCCTGCCGTTTGCCGGTGTCCGGCAGGATCACGATCGGCGCCTCCAACCCTTTGGAACCATGCACCGTCATCACCCGGATCATGTTGCCGACGCCGCTCATCTGCCGCTTGATTTCCAGATCGTCTGTCTGCATCCAGACAAGAAATCCGGTCAGGCTGGGGATATCGGTGCGTTCATAAGCCAGCGCCTGCGACAGCAGCGCGTTGATGCCATCCTCGGCCTCGGCCCCCAGACGCCCCAGCAGTTTACGCCGTCCGTCATGGCGGGTCAGGATTCGCTCGATCAGGTCATAGGGGCGCAGGAAGTCGATTTGACCGCGCAAGTCGTTCAGGATTTCCAATGTTTTCGGAAACTCCTCGACGCGCTGGCGTAGTGCAGCCCACAGGAATTGCTCCTGCCGCCGATGCGCTAGGTCGAAAAGTTGCTGTTCGCTCCAACCAAACAAGGGTGATTTCAGCACGGTCGCCAGCGACAGGCTGTCCTCGGGCGTGGCCAGAAAACTCAGCAGCGCGGCCAGGTCTTTCACGGCCAGTTCGGCGCCGACTTTCAGGCGGTCAGCCCCGGCAATGGGCAGGCGCAGGGCCTTGCACGCTCGGATGATCTCGGCAAACAGATCCGATCGGCGCTGCACGAGGATCAGGAAATCCCCTGGTTGCACCTTGCGGCGTACAAATGTGCCTGGCGGGTCGCCATCCTCAGGGATCGTCTCTCCGCGGTCGATCATGTCCTTGATCGACCGGGCCACCTTCTCGGCCAGAATGACGGTGTGGTGCCGTGCGCCGGGGCGATCGACCGGATCAGTCCAGTCGCCATCATCGTCTTCTTCGACTTTCTCGACCACTGGCCACAGATCAACCCGACCGGGCAGATCAGCTTTGAAGGCACGGTGCAAGCTGTCCTTGTGAAACCCGGCCTCGGCGCGGTTCTCGAACAGAATATCGACCAGCGACAGGATCGCGCTGGAGGATCGAAACGAATACTCCAGCGTCGAATCCCACAGTTTAGAGCCTGATTCTGCCAGCCTGCGCCCAAACTCGGCCTGCATCCGATCAAAAGCCTGCGGGTCGGCGCCCTGAAAGGAATAGATCGACTGTTTCTTATCGCCGACGACGAAGATTGTGCGCTCGACCCCGGAACGGGCCCCTTCCCCGCTGGTGAATTCCTGCGCCAGTTTTTCAACCACGTCCCATTGGTCGGGGCTGGTGTCCTGAGCCTCATCGACCAGAATGTGGTCGATGCCACCGTCCAGACGGTACAGCACCCATTCCGCCACCGCCGGGTCGTTCAGCACTTGCCGCGCGCGCAGGATTAGATCGTCGAAATCCAGCCAGCCGCGCAGCTGCTTGCGGCGTTCGTATTCCGGCAGGAAGGCGGCGGCAAAGCGGTGCAGCACATGGGTTTTGCGCGCCGCAACCAGCGCCAACCGCTGCTCTCGCGCGGCCTCGATGCGCAGCATGAAGGATTCCAGCTGCGGCATCTGTCCGGCCAGCGCCCCTTCGCGCAGGGCCTTGGTGGGAAAGCTGTTGATCTTGGCGGTAAAGGGTTCCTTCGCGGATTTCCCGGTCAGAAACACGCTTTCCAACACGGTCAGGCTGCTAATCCGCGCCTCGGTGAAGGCCGACAGTTTGGCAGCCGCTTTGGCGTTGTTGCCGCCACTTTCGGTTAGTGCTGGCAGGATCGAGCGGATAAGGTCAACCTCACCGCCCAGAAAAACGCGGGCCTGCAGGGTGTCTTCATCAAGCCCCTCCGGCAGGTCGAACCGTTGCTGCAGGTCGCGCCAGTCCAGCGGTTGCGCAAACTGGTTGCGTTTATGAGTGATGGCCGCGGTCAGGTTTTCAAACCCGGTATCGGTGACGAATCGCGCGACATCCTCGATCAGCGCGGCTTGCGGGCCTTCGGCGAAATCTTCCACGATTTCTTCCCGCAGCAATGCCGCTGCGCGATCCTCCATTTCCGAGAATTGTGGACTGACCCCGGCCTCAAGCGGAAAACGGCGCAGCAGTGAGGCGCAGAACGAGTGGATCGTCTGAATCTTCAACCCACCCGGCGTCTCGATGGCGCGGGCGAACAAGGTGCGGGCCTGCGCCAACCTGTCGGGGTCAATGACGCCCGGCACGCCCAGGTCGGTCAGTTGGGCCAGCAGCGTACTGTCGCCCAACATCGCCCACTCACCGAGCCGCTTGAACAGCCTGTTCTGCATCTCGCTGGCGGCGGCTTTGGTGTAAGTCAGGCACAAGATGTGCTGCGGTTGCACCCCACCCAGCAGCAACCGCGCCACCCGATCGGTCAAAACCCGCGTCTTGCCCGAGCCGGCATTGGCCGCCAGCCAGGTCGAGGCGTCGGGCCGTGCGGCCTGCACCTGCCGCTCGGTTGCGTCGTTGCGTGCACTCATTTCAGCACCTCTGGATCGGTCTCATCGGTGCGATCCCATTCGCCGAAGCGGGCCAGATGGTCATAGTCGCCGATGTCGGTGTCTTTGTGCAGCATTCGGCGGGATGTGAAGCCTTGATCAGGCTCTAAATATGCGGAAACAAGCTCTGTCAGCTCGGCAAGAACCTTGTCGGGCGGTTCCTTGGCCAACGGGGCTGTGACCTCTTTATACGTGCCGCCCATGCCAATAAAGAAAGCCTCGGCCACGGGGATCGGGTCGATTCCGTCGATGGCGCCCCGCTCGGCCATCGCAGCTTCGATCAGCAGTTGTTTGTCGAACTTGGCTTGCTGGCTTTCGGTCGGAGGCGTGCCTGTCTTGTAATCCACAATCCGCAGCGCGCCGCGACTGTTGTGGTCGATCCGATCCGCCCGGCCTGCGATGGTGAAATCCACAGGGCTCAGCACCAGTTTCATCGCGGCCTCAAAGGCCACCGGACCTCCGTCGCCGCGCCGGGCGGTTTCGGCGGTCAGAAAGTCGTCGGCAATGCGTTCCAATCGCGCCAACCAGAGTTTGCGGGCCGTGGGCCAGGCCACATGTTGATCCAGCAGTGTCTCGGCCCGTTTCAGGAAGTTCTCGCGGGTCAGCAAGGCGCTGTCAAAAACACTGTCCTTGATGAAATGTTCGAGGATTTCGTGGATGACAATCCCGCGCAACAGGGCATCCGGGGCCTGAACCAGAGGGTCCAGGGGCCGCAGCCGCAGCACATGTTTGGCATAGATCGCGTACGGGTCGCGGATCAGGCGTTTGATTTCGGTGACGCTCAGACGGCGCGGACGTGCGGTGATCGGCGGGCGTGGAGACGGGCGCGGTGCCGGGTCGATCCGGGGCGCGGCTTCAAGTTGTTCCGACCAACGCAGGTACGACTGTCCACGGCCACGCATCGCCGACAAAGCCACAGGGCCACCCTGCCCCGGCAAACCCTGCAATAGGTTCGTCATCCGGTTCAGCCAGCGCGAAGGCACAGTTTCGGCGTCGTCCGACCGGGTCGCGCGGGTCAGCCAGACCTCGGGCGCGCCGACAGCCTGTTGAAAGTCGTGGGCTGACAGGCCAATGCGGCGTTCGGGCAGCAACAGCCCGGCCTTGTCGCGCATCTGGCGGTTCAGCCAGGGGTCAGGTGCAGCGGCTTCGGGCCAGCTGCCTTCGTTGAGGCCCCCAAGGATCAGCAGTTCGGCGCCCTGCACCCGTGCCTCAAGTGTGCCCCAGATCATGATATGCGGATGCGGCGCGTCGCGGTCGCGGACCTCTTCCCCGGCCAGCAAGGCACCCAGCAGGTCCGCGAAGTCGTGGGCAGTCATCGGGCCACCATGTTCAGCCTCATCCTCTAGCGCTGTCAGAACCGACAGTGCCTTTTGACCCGCGTTTTTCTCCCACAGCGGGCCGGTTTCGCCTTCGCTACCGGCGGAAATCGCCTCGGCCAAACTCCGCAGGCGCGTCACCCAGTCCGACAACGGCAGTTCGTCGTTCACATTCTGGTCGCAGAAATGCGTCGACAGCCAGCGCATCCAACTCTCGGGCACCTCTTTGCGGATGGCGAACGCGGTCAGGCTGGCGCTGTCAGGGTATGGTGGGCCGTGACGCCGCAAATCCAGTTCAAGATCGCGGCTATGCAGCAGATGTGCACCGCGATCACCGCCACCATGGCAGAGCGGATGTTTAAGCAGGGTCAGCAGCGCCTCACCTTCCAGCCGCCGGGCGAACAGACCTGCCACATGGCGCAGGAATCGGCCCGGAGGTGACAATTGCAGCGGCAGGCCCGCACTGTCATCAGGCAGGATGTTCCAACGATCCAGCGCGGCGCTGACCTGACGGGTCAGCATCCGGTCCGGGGTGATCAGTGCGGCGGTCTGGCCGGTTTCAGCCGCTTCGCGCAGTCGCAGCGCGATGGCCAGCGCCTCGGCCCGGGGGGATTGCGCCTCGACCAGTGTCAGGTTTTGCGTGGCATCGTCCAGATCGGTCAACTGCGGCCCTTCGGACATCCAGGCATCAGTGATCGGAGCGGGACGTAACGCCAGTGAAATCAATTTGTTGCGGGCAGGTGAGGGCGCGGGATCATCGGTCCAAGGTTCGATCTGACCAGGTTGCATATCAAGCCGTGCCATCAGCTTGCGGAACCGGTATTGCGGGTGATCTTCTGACGTCAGCGCCTCGTCCAGCCCCTGCCAGACGTGATCCGGCTGATCGAAATCGTAGCCGGGCAGAATCAGAGCGCCTTGGGGCAGGCGCGCGACGGCCTCCATCAGCATCAGCGTGGTGCCGCGCGACCCGGTTGAACCCGCAAGGATCACGGGATGCAGCGGCGGTGCCACCTGCCAGCGGTCGATCAGGTTTTCCACCACACGCCGTTGCCGCGCCTGAACGTCCAGCGCATTTGGGCCGGAGTCGATGATTTGATCGGCAATCCCAATGAACTTTTGCGCGCGTTCCCAATGCCCGGACATGTCGCTGACATCCAACTGCCGGATTGCATCAGGCAAAACGCCTTCACCCTGCATCTCATCAATCAGCGCGGCCAGACTGTCGGACAAGTCGAACAGAGAAGACCGCGCCGCTAGATCCGGCTGCTGTTCCAACAACTTGGCGACTAGTTGCGTCAGTTTC
Organism: Ruegeria sp. AD11(2025); assembly: GCF_056542405.1. Taxonomy (NCBI): domain Bacteria; kingdom Pseudomonadati; phylum Pseudomonadota; class Alphaproteobacteria; order Rhodobacterales; family Roseobacteraceae; genus Ruegeria; species Ruegeria sp. AD11(2025). The sequence goes on from NZ_JBQFZU010000006.1 coordinate 147,717, forward strand.
AGCCGGAGCCGAAGCGGTGGAATGGCGGGTGGGATTTGCGCCAGATCGACGCTTTCGCCTAGATCGGTGACCAGTGAAAGACGCGGCAGCAGGCAAGCGGGCCCCTGATCGAACAGATCCCGTACGCGGCGGGCCATGCGGCGGGTGTTCACGACAAGCTGAATACGTGCCAAGGCCTCGGGTGGGTGTTTGGTGCCGCGTAGGTGAAGCCCATCCACCAGTGCTTTGGGAAAATCTGATCCGGGCGGTACGGCAAAGACACGAGGTGTGGCGCTGGGCTTAAACATCCGAAATCAGCCCCTCGGCCAATGTAATCCCTTCGGGTCGTCCTACATCGCACCAGCGGCCGGGATAAGTAGCCGCGAACAGGCGACCTTGGCTATGCATGTGATCCCAAAGCTGGTTTAGCGAGAACGCCTTATCCGGTATGGCCATCAGACCCTCGGTCTTGAGAATCTGCGTCCCGCCATAAATCAAACCGGGACCACGGGTGATCCGGCCTTCGGCATCGGCGGTGAAATCACCTGTGCCGGAGTACCCGACGGTCTGGTCGATAGGTACGCACATCAGTAACGCATCCATTCGATCGGGATCCCACGCATCGCGCAGCAGGGTCAAAGGGTTCGGCCCGGCCCAAATCGCATCGGTGTTCAGGGTGAATACCGGATTCGCCCCCAACAGGGGTAATGCGGCGCGCAACCCACCTCCGGTTTCCAGAATCTCGGGTGCTTCCCGGGACAACAGGACACCTTTGGGGGCCAGATGGGCCTCAAGCTGATCGGGCAGATAGTGCAGATTGGCCACGACACGATCCGGACCCAGATCATCTACCAAATCTAGCGCATGATCGATCAGGGGGCGGCCTGCGACCTCGATCAGCGGTTTTGGGCGGTCTCTGGTCAGCGCGGCCATGCGGGTGCCAAACCCGGCGGCAAACAGCATCACGGCTTCGGGAAGTCGGGTCATGTCTGTCTGAGCCTGTCCAGGTTTTCCGGTGTTGGCGCGGGCAGGGCCGTACGTAGCAGATCAGCTATGGTTGCAAGTGCCGGGTGGTCCAGATCGCGCATCAGATGTGCCCACGTGGCCGGGATAAAATCAACATACTGAGGTTTACCGTATTCCGTCGCCAGACGGGCAAACACGCCCAGAATTCGAAGGTTCCTTTGCACCCCCAGGACGGCATAGGCGGTGCGGAAATCGTGATCATTCACCCCGGTCGCGGCGATATAGCGGTTGACCATTCGCATCTCGGTGCCCGGGGCTACGTCGCGGCGGACATCCTGCAGCATCGACACAAGGTCATAGGCCGGATGGCCCAGCATGGCGGTCTGGAAATCCAGCAAACCCACGCGTTTCACGCCTTTACGGCCCGGTAACCAGACCATGTTTTCGGCGTGGTAGTCGCGCTGGATCACCACTTTGGTCCCCGAGGTTTCCTGGTGCAGAATGTCCGAAAAACGGTATTCGAACTGTTGCCGCGCGCCCGTGTCGTGCTGACCCAGAACCGCCTGCGCGTATTTGGTGAAGGACAACGCCGCCAGCTCGGTCATCAGGGATGGGCCGTATGAGGGCAAAGACAGGGTGGGGGCCTGATGCAGCGCAATCAAAACGTCGGTTGCGGCCTCGTATAGCTGCCGCTCCATCATTGGGTCTTGCCTCAGAACGCGGGCAAACAGGTCGTCGCCCAGATCTTCCAGCAGCAGAAAGCCGAATTCCGTATCCTCGGCATAAATCTCGGGCGCGCTGAGGCCGATAGAGCGCAGGTGGTTTGCCATACGCACAAAGTTTTCGACCGGCTCGGCCTTCCCCGGAGGGGAGTCCATCAACACGGCGGTCCGGCCGGTTTCGGGATCGGTCAGACGCTCGTATCGGCGGTTCGAGGCATCCCCGGCCAGTGGCGCACGCCTTGCGTTGGCCCACGGTGTTTGTGCAATCAGCGCCTCGGCCAGCACAGCGCGGTTCGTCATGCGGCGCTCTCCATCTTGCGGGGCCATTTCGGATCGGACCACGACAAGGTCAGATGGCGGCTTTCCATCGTATCAGGATTTGTTTCAAAGCTAAGTTTCAGGGCAGTTTCAGGGGTCAGAGGACCCAGCTTGTCGGGCCATTCGATCAGACAGATGGCTGTATCAAATGCCTCGGTCAGGCCCAGCTCCTCGATCTCTTCCACGGCGCTCAGCCGGTAGAGATCGCAATGCCAGATCTCGCCCGCCGGTGTGTCATAGGCCTGCACCAGCGTGTAGGTGGGCGAGGGCACATCCTCGGGCTCAGTCATCAGGGATTGGATCAGGCTGCGGGCGAAATGTGTCTTTCCGCTGCCGATTACACCTTCAAGCAGCACCACGTCGCCGGGGCGCAATTCCGCCCCCAGCCGCGCGGCGAATTGCGATGTTTCTTCGGGCGAACTCAGGGTGATCGAACGAGGGTGCAACGTCATGGCGCCACAATGACCTCAGGCCCTGTCGGCTGCAACCCGGTTCAGGCGCTGATTTGGCGGATAGGCTGTGTTGTCGCAAGCTCCTCCACCACGAACCGGACAATCGTTGCGCCGTTCTGCATCGGGCTGACGACACAGGTCAGATCGGTGCCGTTGCGCATACGTATCTCACCCGACCATTCGGCGCGTTTGTCGCGCATCCCGACAAAGTCGCGAACCTCACCCAGCAGCGGTGTGGCGGCACATTGGTCCTGCCAGCTACGGGTCACGTCCAGCACGGAATCCGGTTCGAACCCGGTCTCATCAGAAGCCCCCCACAATTCTTGATAGGCGCGGTTGGTGAAGGCCAGCGTTCCGTCATCGCCGAACACCGCGATTGCATCGGCCAGCTTGTCCAGCACCGATTGCATCAGGTCCATTTCCGAGCGGAACCGGCGGGTCAGGGTAATCTCGGCGGTGATATCTTCGAACAGGAACGCCACCGCACCGTCGGGATGCGGGCGCCCGCTGACCGAATAGACCGATCCTGAAGGCAGCGACCAGGTTTCCTGATAATTCCCGTCCTCGGCGGCCTCGAGCAGATCATTCATCTGGCTGCGCCAACTGCGGTAATTCTTGGGTTCCGGCATCATGTGCTGATCGCGCAGCCGGTCGAAAAAGCTGGACAGGCTGGGGCGGCAACTGAGGAAGTCCGGGGGCAGGGTGGTCAGGTCAATCAGCGCCGGGTTGAACAGCGCCAGTTGCCGGTTGCGGTCGAAAATCGCCAGCCCGATAGATAGCTGGGCAAAGGTTTTCGTCATGGTCTGAACGAATTTGCGCTGGGCGGTTTCAGCGGCAACAATGGCATTGATATCAACGGCATAGCACAGGTGGCCTTCGGGGTGATCGACCAGCGTCAGGTCAAACCACAGCTTGTTCTCACTGCTCTCGGACGAGATAGAGATGCGGGTTTTTGCACCCAACCGCGCATCCCCGTCCGCGCCGGGAAACAGCGGCGCGGTCAGGTCGGTGTCGGGACCACGGACCTTTCTGACCAATGTGACATAGGCAGCATTGCACCAACGGACATTGCCTTGATGATCCAGCAGCCAGACAGGATACGGAGCGTGCTCCATCGCCAGACGGATCGGATCCTGCGCATCGCGCTGGACCAGGGTGGGGCGTTCGGCGCTGTCGCGAAGCTGAACGCGGACGATGCCGTCAACCCATTCGCACAGAATGTCCCGCTCGACGGTGCAGTCGATCGGGGGAATGACCAGCGAGCCCTGATGACGAATTTGGTCGGGGGTTTCGGGAAAGCTGGGAAAATCCCGCTTTAACAGGCGGCGCAGGTCGGGCCAGTCGCGGACGGCTTCGAACCCTTCGAGCGCGATATCGGAATGGCTGATCAGGCGGTTGCCGTCGAACAGAAACACCGCATCATACAGCGATGCGGGCGTGGACAATCCGAAATTGTCACCCTTGTGCCGTCGGCGGGGCAGAAGCCATTGTACGGCCAGGCTGGCAGACACCAGACTGATCGCGGCCAAAATGATCCAGTCGACCATGCGACCTCCGGAACTTATACCGAAGAAACTATGCGTGTTAATGGTTAACGGGGTCTTAACTCAGACCTGGATTTGCTGGTTCTCACCCGACGGAACGGGGGTGTCGCCAGTCTGGGCATCCACCATATTGCGCGGCCACGACACACGAACAATCGCGCCTCGGCGCTCGGGATTGTCACATAGGGTTTGGTATGGGTCCGCGCCGTTTGCAAAATCCAGCTCGGCGCCGCTGCGTTCCAGCAGGGTCTTGGCGATGAACAGGCCCAGCCCCATGCCCTCATATTCCGGGCGGGTTCTTTGATCGTTCTCGACCCGGCGGCGGCGCATGAAAGGGTCTCCGATCCGGCCAATCATCTGCGATGGATACCCGCGCCCGTCATCCATGATGTTAACGGTGATCTGATCCGTGCTCCATTCGGCCTCGACCCAGACGTTTGCGCGGGAAAAGTCCACCGCGTTCTGGATAAGGTTGCGCAGCCCGTGAATGATCTCGGGCTTACGCAGGATCGAGGGTTGTTGCACATCGCCATCCCCGGCCGGACCTTCGGAAAAGTGCACGGTCTTGCCCCGATGAAGGTGCGGCTCGGCGGCCTCATGCACCACGGTGGACAGGGGTGCCTGCCGCAGATGCAAGTCGTCTTTGCCAGCCCGGCCCATATCGCGCAGGATATCACGGCAGCGGTTGGCCTGTTCGCGGATCAGAGCGGCGTCGTCCTTCAGGTCGGGGCGGTCATCCAGTTCTTCGATCAGTTCGGAACTGGCCAGTTTGATGGTGGCCAGCGGCGTGCCCAGCTCATGAGCTGCTGCTGCGACCACGCCGCCCAGATCGGTCAGTTTCTGCTCACGCGCCAGGGCCATATGCGTGGCGGCCAGCGCCTCGGACATCGATTGCACCTCAGCGCTGACGCGGTGAGAATAGGCCCCGATGAACACGATCGCGATGACAACCGCCGCCCAGTTGCCGAACAGAAGCATATCCGGAATCTGCAGTATGAGACCCTGTTCGGTGCGCAATGGAAGGTGAAACTCAGCCAGTAAGCTGGTCAACACGATTGCCACTGTACCAACAATCAGAGTTGAACGCGTGCTCATAACATTGGCCGAGATTGTCACTGGTCCCAACAGCAACAGGGCAAAGGGGTTGTTCAGGCCGCCGGTCAGGTACAACAGGATCGCCAGTTGCGACAGGTCGAACAACACCATCAGAAAGTTTTCGAATTCGGTCAGGCGCTTGTTTTTCGGGAACAGCAGAATGGCGGTCGTGTTGCCCATGACCGAAATACCGATAGCCAGATAGCAAAGCGCCAACTCCAGCTGCACCTGAAAATACTGCTGCGCAACAGTGATGGCGGTAAACTGACCGATGATGGCCACCCAGCGCAGCAGGATCAGCGTGCGCAGGCGGATCCAGCTACTGCGTTCCTGACTGCGCCATAATGTGATGTTGGAAATTGCCATCGGTCTATTATGTCCTGTTGCATCGGCTGATCATCTTGATAGGTGTCCGCGTCGAAACGATCAACAACCCCTCTCATCCCAGGATTGATGCCATGATCCGTCTTTACGCCATCCTTGCAACCGTTGTTCTGGCCGTCGGTCTGGGCGCCATGTGGCTGCTGACGCGAGGGGCGGGATCGAACGATCAGTTCGCACAATGCCGTTCGGCGCAGATCGCGGGCGGTACTGCTGCAATTGGCGGCCCGTTCGAGCTGGTCAACGGCAAGGGTGAAACGGTCACCGACAAGGACGTGATCACCGAACCGACATTGGTCTATTTCGGCTATACGTTTTGCCCCGATATCTGCCCGTTCGACATGTCGCGCAACGCCGAGGCCGTCGATATTCTGGCCGAGCGTGGCCAATCGGTGACGCCGCTGTTTATTTCGATCGACCCGGATCGTGACACGCCGCCGGTGGTAGATGACTTTGCCTTCAACCTTGGCGGCAAGACCATCGCACTGACCGGATCGCCCGAGCAGGTCAAAGCCGCCAGCCAAGCCTACAAGACCTATTACCGGGCACATGACAAGAGCGACGAATACTACCTGGTCGACCATTCCACCTTTACCTACCTGGTGACGCCCGAGCACGGTTTCCTCGAGTTTTTCAACCGCGACGACACCGCCGAGCAGATGGCCGACAAGGTTGGATGTTTTCTGGACAAGCTCTGATGCGTTTGACCTTTGAAATGGCGCTGCTATTACTCATGTTTAAGCCAAAGGCGTGAAATAGCGGAAAGAACAGAATATGGCGGACAGCTCTGACCTCGATATCGGCCCCGATAAATCCCTGCTTCTGGTGGATGATGACGAGCCGTTTCTGAGACGTCTTGCCAAAGCGATGGAAAAGCGCGGGTTCGAAGTTGAAACCGCAGGCTCCGTCGCCGCAGGCCGCGCAATATCCACCGCCCGTCCACCAGCTTACGCGGTCGTCGACCTTCGGTTGGAGGATGGCAACGGTCTGGATGTGGTTGAAGTGCTGCGCGAAAAGCGCCCCGACAGCCGGGTAGTGGTTCTGACCGGATACGGCGCGATTGCCACCGCAGTGGCAGCGGTAAAGATCGGCGCGACCGATTACCTGTCAAAGCCCGCCGACGCCACCGACATCACCAGCGCATTGCTGGCCAAGGGCGACGAACTGCCCCCGCCGCCGGAAAACCCCATGAGCGCGGACCGTGTACGCTGGGAGCATATCCAGCGTGTCTATGAGCTGTGTGACCGGAACGTCTCTGAGACCGCGCGGCGTTTGAACATGCACCGTCGGACATTGCAGCGGATTTTGGCGAAGCGTAGCCCGCGATAGTGAGCAGTATATTGGGTTCGATCTGAACAGGTTTCTGTTCAGAGGATATTCATTTAGTCTTCTTGTCAGAGTTCGGATAGATGAACCCGTTCACTGGGTACAAGCTGCCATACTGACCCGGAAGGCTTTCGACCCGAACCAGCGTCCAGTCATTGTGTTTGGATACGTCCTTGACCCCCATTTTCAAGGACACCTTGTTTCGGTGCCAGTTGGCGTGGTTCACAATGACTTCCCGGTCGGTGACAACATTGGACACGACAGCCACATGGCCAAGCGGCATCCCGTGGGTCGCCCGAAACGACATGACCGCGCCCACAACCGGCTCACTGCCTCGATCAAAAGTACTGCGCGCCTTACCCCACCAGTCCTTTGCGTTGCCGCGAATTTCGATACCGCTGAGGCTACGTGCGTAGGGAACACACCATACCCTTTGCCCCCTGGCCTGTTTTTGCGAGACCTCGCGCAATGCCATCGATTGGCGTACAGGATCGAGTTCCGCATTGGTTGGGCTATCGGTGCAGGCAGAGACCAGACCAAAAAGCCCCAACGCAATTGCGGTTCGGGCGGAGCCGGACAAGCGCGGCCAGCGCGTGTTCGTTTTGCGTACGCTGTTTTTCAAGAAGCTCTATTGCCCGTTGCAAGACAAATGGGGTTGTACGGTGACTTTACGGGTTGTGAAAAGAGGCCCGACTATTCCAAGGCAAGATTTCGCCGGTTCCTCGTTCCGCGATTGAGAAGACACCTGAATGAGCAGAAGCGTAAGTTGCATCTTTAATGTCTAGTACCGGGCTTGAAAACATAGCCCACTATGGGAGGAGAGCCGACATTGGAACTGGTTTGTATACTATAGCAAGGATATCAACGCCTCATGCCGTGCCATATACGCCTCTCGTACCTCAACTGGAGGCCTAAGCGTTATCCTTAAACCCTCCATCACCGCCCGATCCGGGCGACCGAAGAACTTCGTCGCTTCAGCCTCGGAGAACCCCGCGATTTGGGTGGCTTCCATCCAGGCGCTGATCTTGTCGGCCTTTTTGATCTGACGTTTCACCGTTTTCGGCACTGCAGCGGGCAGGCCAAAGCGGATGTGGATTGCAGCCGCCAACCGGTCATCCAGCGCGCCGTAATCGGGGCCGACGGCGGATTTCACCGGTGAGATCATATCTCCGATCACATATTCCGGCGCATCATGTAACAAGGCCGCGAGCCGCCATTTCACCGGTGTTTTGGGGGCAATCCGGCCAAAAAGCTCTTCGACCAGCAGGGAATGTTCGGCCACGGAATAGGCGAAATCGCCAGCGGTTTGGCCGTTCCAACGGGCTACAAAGGCCAGTCCGTGGGCGATATCTTCGATTTCGATGTCCACAGGTGTCGGGTCCAGCAGGTCCAGCCTGCGCCCCGACAGCATTCTCTGCCATGCCCTAGGTTGTGTTGCCATTCTGCCATACCATGTGAAGTTGGACACGTTAGTTTCGCGCTTTTGTGTTATGATGTACCTGTCGAGATCACCAGCTGCCAACTTTTTCTTGACCGGACGTGCTTTGAACCAGCGCGTGGTGATACCGACATTTGTGCTGAGGGGGGCGCATGCTCCTCCTGGTGTGCCCCTCTCGGAACGTAACTCGTATCGAAAGGAGCTAGCTATGTTTAAGCGACTGTTTGGAATCACCATGGCCTTTGGAATGGCCGCCACTGCCCCACCCGCATTTGCCCAAAGTTGTGCACAGCGCGAGCACGTGATCGCCAAGCTGCAGGACAGCTATTCAGAAGAGCTGGTCTTTGGCGGATTGCAGAAAACACGCGGTGCGCAGACGATCATGGAGGTCTGGACCTCGAAGGAAACCGGAAGCTACACGGTTCTGGTGACCCAGGCGAACGGCATTAGTTGTATTGTCGCCGTTGGCACAGATTTTTTTGAAGCGATCCCGAAGATTAGGCTAAAGGGTCAACCCAGCTGAATTGAGCGGCGGAATACCCCGTTTCCGGCCAATAACGTTGCCACCTGCCCCAAGGAATGCTAGGGGCAGCCGGAACGTGATTTACCTCAATGGAGCACCTGATGGCCGGGGACTATATCGTTAAAGACATTTCATTGGCCGGGTTCGGCCGCAAAGAGCTGGATATTGCTGAAACCGAAATGCCAGGTCTGATGTCCCTGCGCGCGGAATATGGCGAGAGCAAGCCGCTGAAAGGCGCACGGATCGTCGGCTCGCTGCACATGACCATCCAGACAGCTGTGCTGATCGAAACACTGGTTGCGCTGGGCGCGGATGTGCGCTGGGCGTCGTGCAACATTTTCTCGACGCAGGACCATGCCGCCGCCGCGATTGCCGAGGCAGGCATCCCCGTCTTCGCCATCAAAGGCCAGACGCTGGAAGAGCACTGGGATTACCTGGACAAATCCTTCCTGTTCGACGAAGGCCCGAACATGATTCTGGACGATGGCGGCGACGCGACGCTGTACATCCTGCTGGGCGCACGCGCCGAAGCGGGTGAAGACATCATCCCGGTTCCCGGTTCGGAAGAGGAAGAGGTCATCAAGGCCCAGATCGCCAAGCGCATGGCAGCAAGCCCTGGCTGGTTCACCAAGATGCGTGATCAGATTCAGGGCGTGTCCGAGGAAACGACCACCGGCGTGAACCGCCTGTATCAGTTGGTCAAAGACGGTCACCTGCCGTTCCCGGCAATTAACGTGAACGACTCGGTCACCAAGTCGAAATTCGACAACAAATACGGCTGTAAAGAATCACTGGTCGACGGTATCCGCCGCGCCACTGATACCATGATGGCCGGCAAGGTTGCAGTGGTTTGCGGCTACGGCGACGTAGGCAAAGGTTCGGCCGCATCGCTGCGCGGCGCTGGTGCCCGTGTGAAAGTGACCGAAGTTGACCCGATCTGCGCCTTGCAGGCTGCGATGGACGGGTTCGAAGTTACCCTGCTGGAAGACGAAGTCGCCAGCGCGGATATCTTCATCACCACCACCGGCAACAAGGACGTGATCCGCATCGACCATATGCGCGCGATGAAGGACATGGCTATCGTCGGCAACATCGGCCACTTTGACAACGAGATTCAGGTGGCCAGCCTGAAGAATCACAAGTGGACCAACATCAAAGAACAGGTGGACATGATCGAGCTGCCTTCGGGCAACCGCATCATCCTGCTGTCCGAAGGCCGTCTGCTGAACCTCGGCAACGCCACCGGTCACCCATCCTTTGTGATGTCGGCCTCGTTCACCAACCAGGTTCTGGCGCAGATCGAACTGTTCACCAAGGGTGACGAGTACGAAAATAAGGTCTACATCCTGCCCAAGCATCTGGATGAGAAAGTGGCCCGCCTGCATCTGGACCGCATCGGTGTCAAACTGACCAAGATGGACAACGAGCAGGCCGCTTACATCGGCGTGAAGCCTGAAGGCCCGTACAAGCCCGAGCATTATCGTTACTGATTTCCGTTTCTGTCGGAAATGAAACGGCGGCCGGTTGGCCGCCGTTTTCTTTTGCAGTCAGCGTAGCGATGGTATGAAGTCACCTCGGCCCTGCGGAGTGAAATCCAGTATGTTCCACAGGGGCCAGGCCGCATCCACATGCCGCGGATGCCATTCGCTGGGCTCAAAAAACAGCTCAGAACTCCAGAAATGAGTGATACTGCCTTGATCGCGTTGAAAGATATTCAGGATCGGTAATTGGCTTCCGTCCTCAGCCTGGGCCAGATAGTCGTGCTGATAGTCTGTACCAAGTGCGGAATAGAGCGGCAGATCGCTCCATCCCATCTTGGTTTTGAGACCAACCAGTTTATCCGGTGTGTTCTGAGCCACTACTGCAAAGGCAATATTCTGGGAAATATGCGTCACTTGCCCATTCAACCCATCCAGGAAGGCTGAGCACATGGGACAGGGCGACTGTGCTTCCGGACCGTACATGAGGGAGTAGACGGCCAGCGTATCATGAGAACCGAACAGAGAAGACAATTTTACAGTCTCACCCCGTTCTGATCTGAAAGTATAGTCCTGCGGAACCTCCCCTCCTTTGGGAAGGCTGCGCCGCAGGTTTGCGACATTCTCGACACTGGCTCTTAGTTCGGTTTCTGCCTTCAGCAAGGTGTTTCGGGCAGCTCTGTATTGCGGGCTCTCATTTGGTAGCGACACGGGCATTTTGTCCTCCTGATTCCAAGTGGCAACATTATTTAACTTAATTGTTAAATAATGTCGTGCGAAAATCAAGCCGAGGATGTACCGCGTGATTTTAGGGGGGAATGCTGGAGAATTTTCCCTTTGTGCTATTTTTCGCACCCGTTACCGTGTTCGCGGCGCTGGTGTAGCCAGAAACCAATATTGAACCAGGAGATGACAATGGGAAAACGCGACGAGTTGATCGCCAAATACGCTGCAGATCTGAAAGACAAATGCGGGATGGACGCTGATATGGACCTGCTGACCAAGGTTACCATCGGCTGTGGTCCGGCGATCTATGACGCCGACGCGTCAACCGTTGCGGCCACGCAAGAAGGCGAGCTTGAGACGGTCAAGAACAACTTCCTCATCAAGAAACTGGGCTTGGCTGATGGGCCCGAACTGATGGAAGCCATAAATAAAGTGCTGGAAACCTATGGCATGTCCGAGCGCAACAAGCACCGCGCCGTGGTCTATTACATGCTGACCAAGCATTTCGGCAAAGAAGCCGTCTACGGTTAAACTGTTCGTTTTCAACTGAAACGCCCGCCTCCCCATCGGCGGGCGTTTCGTATTTGAGCTGTTTTTTAGGCACTTGGTATTTGAAATGCCTGCTGAAACCCGGCTAGAGTCAAAGTGTGACCAGGACGGTCAGAACCAGAGATTTCCATACGCGTGTGGTGAGTAGGGAGCACGCGGGGGTAGGGAAGGTTCTGCATCCGTCAGAGCCTTCCCTTTTTTTCTTGATCAGTCCGCTTGTGTGTCGCCCAAGGCACAGATCACCTGCCATTCGGCCTCGCTGACCGGTTGCACCGAAAGGCGCGAATTCTTCACCAGCACCATCTCGGCCAGGCGCTCATCCGCTTTTATCTGGTCCAGAGTCACCGGCGTTGTGAACGGTCGCACCGCCTTGATGTCCACGCAATCCCAGCGCTCGTCCTCGGTGGTGCTGTCGGGATGGGCCTCGGCGCAGACCTCGACGATACCGACGATCGCCTTGTCCTTTTGCGAGTGGTAAAAGAATCCGCGATCGCCAACCGCCATCTGCCGCATGAAATTGCGCGCCTGATAGTTACGCACGCCGTCCCATTCTTCACCCGCATCCCCTTTGGCAATCTGCTGGTCCCAACTCCAGGTCGACGGCTCGGATTTGAACAGCCAGTACGCCATCAGCCGATCACTTTCTTCCAGGGGATCAGGTCGACGGAATCGAACAGTCCCGCCTTGGCATAGGGATCGTTTTCGGCCCAGGTTTCGGCGGCCGACATGCCTTCGACCTCCAATATCACCAGAGAGCCAATCATCGCGTCTCCGTCCAGCAACGGACCGGCCTGAGAAACAACACCGGTTTCCTCGATATAGGCCAAATGGGCGGCGCGGTTGTCCAGCCGGGTTTGCAGGGCGCCGTCCTTGTCACGGGCGATGAGAGCAATCAGCATGTTATTCCTCCTTCAGGGGGCGGTTGAGCAGGGTTTCGATGGCTTGCGCCACACTGTAGGCGCCGTGGCTCAGGTCTGCCACCGTGGCGCTGATAGGCATGTCCAACCCTTCTTTCGCGGCGATCTTGGACATGGCGCGGGCCGTGGCGACACCTTCGACCGTCGTATGGCTGTCAAAGGGGCGATTCAGGCCCAAACTAAGGCCAAAACGGTAATTTCGGGACAGTTCGGACGAGCAGGTCAGTACCAGATCCCCCAACCCTGACAGGCCCATCAACGTATCGGGTCGCGCACCACGCATCAGGGCGAACCGCTGCATTTCGGCGAACCCGCGGGTCATCAGGGCGGCGCGGGCACTGTCACCAAGGCCCGCCCCGATGGTGGCCCCGCACCCGATGGCCATGACGTTTTTCAACGCGCCGCCCAGTTCGGCCCCAACGACATCGGTTGTGCGATAAAGGCGCAGGTTGGCCGTGGTCAGCTCGTGCTGCAGGTTCTGGCTCAGGGCGTCATCGGCGCAGGCCAGTGTCAGTGCCGTGGGTAGGCCTCGCGCGATGTCATCGGCAAAGCTGGGCCCGGTCAGAAGAGCGGGTTGCGCGTCCGGGATGGTTTCTCGGATCACGGAAATGGGCCCGAGGCCCGTGGACAATTCAATCCCCTTGCAGCAGGCGACCAGCGTTTTTCCAGCCAGCGCCGAAGCGTGTTCGGTTAATGCTGCGCGCAATTTCTGCATGGGAACCGAAACAAGCAGCATCTGGCTGTCAGCGGCCTTAGCGATATCAGAGGTGACCGAGACACCTTCAGGCAAACTCACATTGGGCAGCCGCGCAGCGTTCTCGCGGGTGGTTTGCATCAGATTGGCCTGATCCGCATTCCGCGCCCACAGGGTTACAGGCCCGTTTCCTGCCAGCGAAATTGCCAACGCCGTTCCAAAAGCCCCTGATCCCAGAACAGAAACACTCATGCCTTTGCGCCTTTCTTGCCGCTGCCCAACATGGCGGGGCTGGTTTGGTCCAAGGGCCAGCGGGGCCGGGCCGTCAGGTCCAGACCATCGCGGGCGCCCGTGCGAAACCGCTCCAACCCGGCATAGGCGATCATGGCCGCGTTGTCAGTGCATAGGGAGAGAGGCGGGGCGGTAAAACACGCGCCTTTCTCGCTGCAAACAATCTCTAACGCGGCCCGAATGGCGGAGTTAGCGGCCACGCCGCCCGCAACGGCAATCACCGGGTTTGAAGGGTTTTCTTCCAGATACCGATCCATTGCGCGGCGGGTTTTCTCGGCCAGAGTATCCACGATGGCTTGTTGGAACCCGGCGCACAGATCAGCGCGGTCCTGACGGGTCAGGCCGCCCTTCTCGGCAACGATCTGGTCCCGCATCCGCATCAGCGCGGTTTTGAGCCCGGAAAATGAGAGGTCACATCCGGGTCGGTCCAGCAGCGGCCGGGGAAAGCGGAACCGTTTGGGATCGCCAGACCGCGCTTCGGTCTCGACCGAAGGACCGCCGGGTTGCGGCAGGCCTAGAAGGCGCGCGGTTTTGTCGAAGGCCTCGCCCGGTGCATCGTCAATGGTGCCGCCCAGGCGGGTGAACTGCTCCGGCCCGTGGGCGATCAAATACTGGCAATGCCCGCCCGATACCAGCAGCATCAGGTAAGGGAACGCGATCCCGTCTGTCAGGCGCGGCGTCAGGGCGTGGCCTGCCAGATGGTTTACCCCGATCAACGGCAGGCCGGTTGCGGCGCTCAAGCCCTTGGCGCACATGACGCCGGACATAACGCCGCCGATCAGGCCCGGCCCGGCGGTCACGGCTATGGCGTCCATATCAGCCAAAGTCAGACCCGCGGCCTCAAGCGCCTGCACCACGCATATATCCAGTTTTTCCGCATGGGCACGGGCAGCGATCTCGGGGACCACACCGCCAAAGGTGCTGTGCAACTCGGTCTGTCCATGCACGATGGATGACAGCACTTCAGCCCCGGCGCCGTCGGATTGGCGCACGACGGCGGCGGCCGTGTCGTCACAGCTGCTTTCCAGTCCGAGGACGGTAAGTGTTTGCACCATTGGCTCGATCCGCTACACCTTGATTGCCAAGCGGGGTATCACCCTGCGCGGACGCAAACAATCCCAAGGCGGAAGGCGCCGACTGTTGTATTTGCTGATGACCCGCCCGCGCGCTGCCTCTGAACGATTCGTTGCGCAGCTGCCGACCCGCACCAGATCCCGGGTCCAGGTCATCTATTCCCCGATCCTCGAAATCAGACCTCTGCCGATCAAAGTGAACACGCAGGGTTTTCAGGGGTTGATCTTTACCTCGGCCAATGCGGTGAATGCCGCCGTGTCCCTTGGACTGGCACGGGGCATGCCCGCCTTCTGTGTCGGTCCTGCGACGACCGGTACAGCAAAAGTGGCCGGATGGGACGCGCAGATGGTCGGCACAACCGCCGAGGAACTGGTGGCCTATCTGTTGAAACACCGGCCGGACAGTCCGCTGTTGCATCTGCGCGGCGAGCACAGCCGGGGCAATATAGCCACCCGCCTGACCGAGTCGGGTCTGACCGTGCGCGAACAGCCCGTCTATCTGCAGCGCCTGTTACCGCTGACACCCGAGGCTGCCGCGACCGCCGGCGGAGATACACCGGTGATTGCGCCCCTGTTTTCACCCAGAACGGCGCGACAATTTGCCGATATCTGGACCGGTACGGCACCCTTGTGGCTCGTCGCAATCAGCGAAGCGACAGCGGAACCCCTTTATTCCTTGGACTATGCGCACCTGAAGATCGCCAAGGAGCCGACCCCGAAGACAATGCAGAAAGCTGTTAAAAAGCTTGTGAAACATGCGATGCGGGTTGAGGGCAGCGAGACCACCGATTAACCTAGAGTGGCCTGTTATTCATGTGAAATTGGATTCGATAAGGGGAATGTTGCGGTGGCTCGTAAGAAAAAAACCGATCAAAAGCCAGTGGAAGACCCCAAGTCGGACGAAGCGGTTGAAACTGTTTCCACCCAGGACGATGCGTCTGTTGACGCGGCTGAGCCGGTAGAAGAGGTCCTTTCCGAAGCCGAAGCCGAAGCCGAAGCCGAAGCCGAAGCCGAAGCCGAAGCCGAAGCCGAAGCCGAAGCCGAAGCCGAAGCCGAAGCCGAAGCCGAAGCGGCCGTCGAGCCGGTTGCGGAAGAGCCCTTTGCGACGGTGGCAGAAAAACCCGCCGAACCTGAACAGGAAAAACGCGGCGGCTTTGTGCCAGCCCTGCTTGGCGGTGTACTTGCGGCCGGGATCGGTTTTGCGGCAGGCAGCGCGGGATTTTTCGGGTCAGGCGAATCTGATGGCCTAGCGGCGCTTGAGGCGAAACTCAATGATCAGTCCAGCCAGATCGAGGCACTTACGAAATCGCTGGCCGA
The DNA here is from genome assembly GCF_056542405.1 of Ruegeria sp. AD11(2025). Lineage (NCBI taxonomy): Bacteria > Pseudomonadati > Pseudomonadota > Alphaproteobacteria > Rhodobacterales > Roseobacteraceae > Ruegeria > Ruegeria sp. AD11(2025). Next base: position 163,506 of record NZ_JBQFZU010000006.1, read on the forward strand.
CAGTTCAGACACTTCGGAAGTGGACAGCAAAATCGCCGCCCTGACAGATCAGATAACGCCACTCAGCGCGGAACTAAACGCGGTGAAATCCGGCCTCGACGGGCTTGCGGGGAAGATCGACCCGCTGGCCGGCCGCCTGAGCGATCTGGAAAGCAGTGCGCTGACGCAAGGTGCATCGCCCGAAGTGTCAGCCGCTTTTGAGGCCGAGTTGAAGAAACTGCAGGATTCGCTGGCCGCGCAACGCGCCGAGGTCGAGAAAATGGTCTCGGACGCGCAGGCGCTCGAGGCGCAGGCCGCTGCCAAGGCGCAGGCGGCAACCAATGCATCGATCCTGTCTCAGGTGCACAGCCAATTGGACGCGGGTCAGCCTTATGAAAGTCTGGTTGCCGAGTTGGCAGCCGGTGGTGTGACCGTACCAGAGGCACTGACGGCCCCGGCAAAAGAAGGCGTTGCCTCCCTGGCCGCGCTGCAGGAGTCTTTCACGCCCGCAGCCCGCACTGCCCTTGCAGATGCGCGGGATGCGGACAAGACCACGGGTCTGTTCGCGTTTCTGCAACGCCAGACCGGCGCGCGTTCGGTCACTCCGCAAGAGGGCGATAGCCCCGACGCGGTGCTGTCGCGGGCCGAGGCTGCTCTGGCGGGCGGCGATGTCGCTGCGGCGTTGAGCGAACTAAAATCCCTGCCCGAGGCGGCAAAGGCGGCACTGGCCGGTTGGGAACAGGCGGCCCAGACCCGTGAGGCCGCCGTGGATGCCGCAAATGCGCTGCAATCCAGCGTAAACTCGAACTGAAGGACCTGCCATGCTGTGGTCATTGTTAAAGATCCTTGTTTTTGTAGCGATTATCGGCCTGCTGGCCATGGGCGCCATGTTCCTGATGGAAACCAGTGGCGGCGTGCAGATCACGGCGTGGGGTCAGGAATTCACCTTGGGGCCGCTGCAATCGGTGATCGCGCTGGGCGTGCTGGTTGTTTTGATATGGGTGTTCTTCAAACTGCTGACGCTGCTGATCGCGACACTGAAATTCCTCAACGGGGATGAAACCGCCCTGTCGCGTTACTTCGACCGCAGCCGCGAAAAGCGGGGCTATCAGGCGCTGTCCGATGGTTTGATGGCGCTGGCCTCGGGCGAGGGGCGCGTGGCGATGAACAAGGCGTACAAAGCCGAGAAGCTGCTGAACAAGCCGGAATTGACCAATCTTCTGGTCGCGCAGGCGGCCGAAATGAACGGCGATACCAAAAAGGCGTCAGATACCTACAAGAAGCTGGTCACCAACAACGCCACCCGCTTTGTCGGGGTGCGCGGCATCATGAAACAGAAACTGGCCGAAGGCGATGATGACACCGCCCGTAAGCTGGCCGAAAAGGCGCTGGCGATCAAACCGCGCCATGCCGAGACGCAGGATATCCTGCTGGGTCTGCAGACAAAATCGCAGGACTGGACCGGCGCGCGTTCGACCCTGACCGCTAAGCTGAAGGCCGGTCATCTGCCGCGCGACGTGTTCAAGCGCCGCGATGCGGTGCTGGCCTTGTCCGAAGCCAAGGATATTCTGGCCGAGGGTGCCACCGTAGAACAGCAGGAACACGCGATTGAGGCCAACCGCCTGTCGCCCGATCTGGTGCCGGCCGCCGCGATGGCCGCACGCGCTTATATCAAAAAGGGCAAGCCGCGCGCCGCCACCAAGATCCTGAAAAAGGCGTGGGAGGTGCATCCGCATCCCGATCTGGCCCATGCCTTTGCCGAGATTGCACCGGATGAAACGCCGGAGGCGCGGATCAAACGCTTTACGGCGTTGACCCGCATTCACCCGGAAAACCCGGAAACCCGCCTGATCGTGGCCGAGTTGAACATCGTCGCCGAGGATTTCCCCGAAGCCCGCCGGGCGCTGGGAGATGTGGTGGAAAAACAGGCCGACGCGCGCGCTTACACCCTGATGGCGGCGATTGAACGGGGCGAGGGTGCCTCGGACGCTGTGGTGCAGGGCTGGTTGGCCAAGGCGCTGAACGCGCCGCGCGGGCCGCAATGGGTTTGCGACAACTGCCATGACATTCAGGCCGAATGGGCCCCGGTCTGTCAGAACTGCCACAGCTTTGACACGCTCAGCTGGCAGACCCCGCGAACGCCCGAGATCGCAACGGCCACCGGCGTTCACATGCTGCCGCTGATTGTCGGCGCGCTTGAGGACAAACAGGAGCCCGAACCCGAGCCCGAAATCGAAGAAGTCGAAGAGATAGTCGAGCCCGAGGTTATCGAGATGGAGGCGGAACCTGTCCGGCCCGATGTCGAACCGGCGGTCAATGCCGAGGGAGAGCCGGTGGTCGAGAAACAGGCCTAGCGCGCGGTTTCCACGTCAAAGGCATCGTTCCACAGTTTGAACAGCTCTGCCCGGCGGTTCTGGTCCCGTGCGACCAGCAGCGCCGGGGACAGTGCAATAAAACGGCGGGCGCTTGGTGTCAGGCCGGTTTCGGCCGCATCCATCTGGGCAACAAGGCCCGAGGCCGCCAGCAGGCTTTGCGCCTCGGGAGACAGCAGAAAATCCAGAAACCCGGTTGCGGCGACCTTGTTGCCCGCCTGCGCCGGGATCATCAAGGCGCGGGACAGGACCAGCGTGTAGTCTTCGGGCAGGATCACTCCCACGCCCGGCGCATGGGCATTGGCCACATAGGATCCCAGAACGTTATAGGCGATAAGGAACCGGCCCTCGGCCACGTCGCGAATAATCTCGGACGAACAGCAGGTGGCCACGGCATCGATGCGGGCAAACCCCTCGATCAGAGAGCCAAAGGTTGTAGCCTCGAGGCTGTCACCATAGGCGAACAAATACCCAAGGCCCGAGGCGGCGATGTCATAAGTCGCCACCCGGCCCCGCAGCAGTTCGGGCTGCGTGCGCATCGCGTCCAGCAGGGCAAAGCGATTGCGAGGGACGTGCTGGTCGTCCAGGAGGACTTTGTTATAGGCGATGACGGCGGGTTCGGTGGTGATGCCCCAAAGCTCATCGCGCCAGCGCCGCGCGTCCGGCAGCGCCTCGGTCCGGGGCGAGCGGTAGCGGTGGGCACAGGCGGAATTGACCAGCCACACCATCTGCTGAATCGCCGAAGAAAACACCACATCGGCGGGAGCCTGACCGCCCTTGCAGACGGTGCGACTGTGCTGGAACAGCGCGTTCGAGCCCCATTGCTCGTAGGTGATCACCAGGTCGGGGTTCAGCTCGACGAATCGTTCCAGAACCGGAGCGATGATGGCGATATCGGTGGTTGACCGGATCAGCATCGGGTCGTCTCCACCGCCGAAGCTGGCCGTGGCTTCCTGCGCGCGCAGAGTGCCGGGCAGAGCAAACAGAAGGCAGAACAACAGGACGCGGATCATTCGATTCCCCTTGCGGCCGGAAAAATGAGTGCCGCGCGAAATCCAGTTTCGTCGCGGACCATCTCAACCGTGCCGCCAAAAGCCTCGGCGGTAGATTTCACGATGGACAGGCCCAGCCCGCTGCTGTCCTCGCCCGAGCCGGTGGTGCGGTTGAACCGATCTCCGACGTGATCGGCGATGGGCGTGGCGGGGCCGGGGCCGTGATCGCGGACCCACAGAACGGCGTGGTTGCCCTCCTGCTTCGCGCCAATGCTGACCGGCGGTTCACCGTGCCGCAATGCGTTGCCCAGCAGGTTCTTGGCCGCCTCGCCAAGGGAAAATGCATCGGCATTCACCAGCACCGGGGTTTCTCCGATTTCCAGCCGAACCTCGACGCCGGGCGCAACCAGTTCGTGATCGCTCTGTTCCAGCACATCCAGCGCCACCTCGCGCAGATCAACGGGGCGGCGGGGTGCGCTGTCGATGCGGTGGATCACCATGGCGCGGGACAGCAGCTGATCCAGCAAAGTGCCCAGTGACCGCGTGCGTCTTAGCAACCGATCCAATGCCCGCGCGCGGGCCGGGGGGTCGGGGTCGTCCTGCGCGATCTCGGCCTGTACTCGGATCGCAGCGACGGGTGTGCGCAGTTGATGCGCGGTGTCGGCGATCAGGTTGCGCATCGTCTCCACTTGCCGGTCCAATCGCCCCATGAACCGGTTCATCGCGGTCAGCATCACCTGCAACTCACGCGGCAACCCAGCGCTGGCCATCGGTGTGAGGTCATGCGGATCGCGGCGGGTGAGGTCTTCGGACAGCGCCTCGAGCGGGCGCAGGGCGGAACGGGTAACAAACCACGACATGACCAGCAGCAAAATCCCCGCGACGGCCATAGGCAGCAGCGCGTCGCGCATCAGCCCGGCGGTCATGGACTGGCGTGCGCGCAGGGTCTGGCCGACCAGCACCTCGACCTCGCCCGAGAAATCCCGTTCGGCAAACAGGCGGGCGACACGGACAAAGCGCGCGGGTTCTCCGTTCAGGTCGGCGGTGAAGTAGAAGGGTGCGGTGCCGGGTTGCTGTGGTACCTCGATCACCGTGTCGCGGTCCAGCCCGGTGATGAACGGACCACCGGGCACCTGCACCGCATAGAATATCCGGTCATCCGGGGCCTGCGCCAGCAGTTGAAAGGCCGAGACCGGCAGATCCACAAACGGCTCGCCATCCTGTATGCGCACGGATTCTGCAATGTCGCTGGCTGCGCCCAGCAGCAGGCGGTCATAAGCCTGCCGCGCCGCCAATCGTCCATTTGCCCAGATCGACAGCGCCACAAGGCAGCCGCCGAGTATCAGGATCAGCATCACCGCGCTTAGAACACGGGCGGTCAGACTGTGGGGCATGAGCAGTCTAGCCATCCAGACCGATCCGATAGCCCACTCCGCGCTGGGTGGTGATGCCGACTGTGCTGCCGGTGAATTTCTTCCGCAGGCGCGCGATATACAGCTCGATCGCGTTCTCGCCTACATCTGCGTCTTCGAACCCGTAAAGCGAGTCATACAGCCGCGTTTTCGATAGATACTGCCCCTCGTGCCGGATCAGTTCGTCCAGCACGGCGGCCTCGCGTGCGGTCAGGTTCAGGCGCTTTCCGTCCAGCGTGGCGCTGCGATCCTTGGGGGCGTAGATCAGTGGACCCAGCGTGATCTGTTCGCTCTTGCGGTTAGCGTCCCGGCGGACGAGGGCGCGCAGCCGCGCTTCCAACTCGCGCTGATCGAATGGTTTGCCCAGATAGTCGTCGGCGCCTTTGTCCAAGGCGGCCACGCGATCCTCGACCGAGGTCAGCGCGGTCAGCATCAGCACTGGGGTGCGGTCGCCCGAGGCTCGGATCTTGCCCAGGAAGTTCAGGCCGGACCCGTCGGGCAAGTTAATGTCCAGCAGCATGGCATCATAGCTTTGTACCGCACGGAAATCGCGGGCGGATTCCACGGTGGTTGCCAGATCACACACCACGCCGGAGCGGGCCAGATGGGCCACGACACCCTCGGCCAGATCCTCTGCATCCTCGATCATCAAAACGCGCATGACCCCTCCCAAAGCCGGACGCAGGAACCGTGACAGGTTCGTGACAGCATTATTCGGTAAACAGATACGACCTGCAAGGACACGCGCCTGCGGGGATCGGTTTCGGCCGCTGAAATGTGGCCCAAAAAGACCAAGGAGGAGACACGAATGAAACTGTTTGGAACCAGTGGCGCAATTGCAGCTGCTGTCTTTGCCCTGTCCGGCGTGGCCGCCAGCGCACAGGAATGTATCGCCCCGGCCAACCCCGGCGGTGGCTGGGATTTCACCTGCCGTCAGGTGGGTAAGTCGCTGCAGGATCTGGGCCTGATCGACCAGACCATGCAGGTGGTGAACCTTGCCGGTGGCGGCGGTGGCGTGGCCTTTGCCGAAGTGGTGAACAAGCGCGGCGAAGATAACGAGCTGATCGTTGCGGCCAGCGCGGCCACTGCGACCCGCCTGGCGCAGGGGGCCTATCCGGGCAACACCATGGAACAGGTGCGCTGGCTTGCCGCCATCGGGGCCGACTATGGCGTGATTGCCGTAGCCGCTGACAGTGCGGTCAACACGTTGCCGGAACTGCTGGACCAGATCAAGGCGGACCCGGCTTCGGTGTCGGTTGCGGGCGGGTCCGCGGTGGGCGGATGGGACCACCTGAAGGTTCTGATCGCAGCCAATGCCTATGGCATCGACGATGTGCGCTCGGTCAAATACATCGCCTTTGACGGCGGTGGCGAGGCTGTGACCCAGCTGCTGGCCGGATCGGTTCAGGCGTTCACCGGCGATATCTCCGAGGCCAAAGGTTTCGTCGATTCCGGTGACATCAAGGTGATCGCGGTGCTGGCCCCCGAACGGCTGCCCGGTGAATTCGCGGATTTCCCGACCGCCAAGGAGCAGGGCGTTGACGCCATCGGTGCCAACTGGCGTGGGTTCTACGCTCCTGGCGGTATGACCGATGAGGCCTATGGCGATTGGGTCGGCAAGATCGGTGACCTCTATGCCTCGGACGAATGGAAACAGGTGATGGCTGCCAACGGTCTCGCCCCGCTGGACCTGCAGGGCGCGGCCTTCCAGGACTTTGTCGCGGAATCCGTGGGTCAGATCCAGACCATCTCGAAAGAGATCGGGATCATCAAATAACCACTCACAGCGATCCGGGCACCCAGCCGTGCCCGGATCGACCCATTTACCCGAACAATAGGAGACACCGATGAGTGACCGTATCTTCGGGGTCGTCGGACTGCTACTCGCCATCGGATTTGCTTTTTCCGCATTGGCGATCGAGGAGAGCTTTCTGTCCGATGCCGTCGGACCCAAAGCCTTCCCCCTGATCATCGCCGCCATTCTGGGCCTGTCGAGCATCGTCATCGCCCTGCGCCCGGATACCGAGCCCGAATGGCCCACGCTGAGCCGTCTGGTCGAGGTCGGCGCCGCCGTGGTCATGATGATCCTTTACGCTGAACTGCTGCCCGAGCTTGGCTTTGTCATCGCCACCGCATTCGCCGCCACCTATCTGGCCTGGCGTCTGGGGTCCGGCCTGATCGAAAGCGTGCTTGTGGGTGTCGGCACGTCCGTCGGCATCTACGTCATTTTCCATCTGGTTCTGGGCCTTTCGCTGGCCCGCGGCCCGCTGGGGTTCTGAGGAATAGGACATGGAAACTCTTGCATCCCTCGCAGACGGTTTCGCCATCGCGCTGACATGGCAGAACCTGATGCTGGCCCTGCTGGGCTGTTTTCTGGGCACGATCATGGGCGCGCTGCCCGGTCTTGGCCCGTCGAACGGCGTGGCCATCCTGATCCCGCTGGCGTTTACGCTGGGGCTGGGCGCCACTCCCTCGCTGATCCTGCTGACCAGTGTCTATTACGGGGCAATGTACGGGGGGCGTATATCCTCGATCCTGCTAAACATCCCCGGCGACGAGCCCGCGATGATGACCTGCCTCGACGGCCATCCCATGGCCAAGAAGGGTTTGGCAGGCGAGGCTCTGTCGCTGTCCGGCATCGCCTCATTCGTTGGCGCGTTTCTGGCCACATGGGGCCTGATCCTGCTGGCACCGCAGCTGGTCAAGGTTGCCCTGCTGTTCGGCCCGGCCGAGTATTTCGCCCTGTTCGCTTTGGCCTTCATGACGTTGGGTGGCGTGTCCTCGACCAACCAGGCCAAATCGGCCTTTGCCGCCGCGCTGGGTCTTGGCTTGGCGACCATCGGCGTCGACACCCAGACCGGCGTGCCGCGCTTTACCTATGGCGAGGTGCATCTGTACGACGGGATCGATTTCCTGGTGGCCATTGTCGGTCTGTTCGCCCTGTCCGAAGTGTTCATCTTTCTTGAACATCGCCACGGAGGGTCGGATGCCGAAGGCCGCAAACTGAACATCGGTCGCCTCTATCCGCCAATGTCGATGGTCAAGAAATGCACGCCGACCATGCTGCGGACCTCTTTCCTTGGCTTCATCGCGGGTGTTCTGCCTGGGGCAGGGGCATCGCTGGGATCGTTCATTTCCTATTCGATGGAGAAACGGCTAGTCGATAAGGAAAACACCTTTGGCACCGGCGATCCCCGTGGCGTGGCCGCACCCGAGGCCGGAAACAACGCGGCCGCCGGTGGTGCCCTGGTGCCGATGCTGGCGCTGGGCGTGCCGGGGTCGGGGACAACGGCTGTTCTGCTGGCGGTGCTTCTGGCGCTGAACATCACGCCGGGACCGCTGCTGTTTACGCAGAACCCGGATGTGGTCTGGGGCCTGATCGCCGCGCTGTTCATTGCCAACTTCATGTTGCTGGCGATGAACATCCCGATGGTTGGCCTGTTCACCCGCGTGCTGATGATCCCCTCGCGCATCCTGATGCCGATCGTGGCGATGGTCAGCTTTGTCGGCATCTACGGCATCTCGGGCTCCAGCTTTGATTTGCTGGTGATGATCGGATTCGGCGTTATGGGTTGGGTTTTGCGTAAGCTGGACGTGCCTTTGGTGCCCATCATCCTTGGCACACTGCTGGGCAACTCGATGGAGAACAACCTTCGCCGTGCGGTCACCATCGACAATGGCAACTGGTGGACCCTGATCGACAGCCCGCTGTCCATCGCGTTGTGGTCCATCGCCATCATCGGCTTTGTCCTGCCCCTGATCGTGGGGGCCCGGGTCAAGGCCAAGATGCACCAGCGCCGGGATGAAGAAGGCGCGATCAGCGACTGATGAACCATGTGCCGCCGGTCAGGGATCGGCGGCGCCGAAACAGACTCTGGAAAGATGCGGTGGAACCTGTAACTTTGCTGAACAGGGCAAGTCACTGATCAAAGGAAGCGCGCATGGACCTGAGTGATGAAATCCGCATCTCGGCACCACGGGATGTCGTGTACCAGGCTTTGAACAACCCCGAGATTTTGCAGGAATGCATCCCGGGTTGCGAGGAGCTGACCCAGAACGCGCCCGATGAGCTGGCGGCCAAGGTCGTGCTGAAGATCGGGCCGGTCAAGGCAAAATTCGCCGGAGAGGTCACGCTGGACACCTCCAACGCTCCAGACGGGTTTTCCCTGTCCGGCGAAGGTAAGGGCGGGGCGGCAGGCTTTGCCAAAGGTGGGGCCGACGTGACGTTGACCGAAGACGGGGATGAGACGGTGCTGTCCTATACTGCCAAGGTTGATGTCGGCGGCAAGATCGCCCAGTTGGGCAGCCGCCTGATCGCGGGCACCGCGAAAAAGCTGTCGGGCAAGTTTTTCACCCGGTTTGGTGAGATCGTGTCCGAGCAATCGGTGCCCTGACCGTCAGAACATCCTGCCCGTTACATGTGATAAAACTGCTGCGCGGTGCGTCCGAAAACCTGATCATGATGGGCCTCAGAGATGAGTGCTTTGTGTCTGGCGATCAGGTCCGCGTAACTGGATGACAGGATGTCGACCGGAAAGTTCGACCCGAACATGCAGCGTTCAGGCCCGAATTGGTCCAGGCAGTGATCGACGATTGGCCTGACGCTGTCGGTGCTCCAATTGGGATCGAACATGCCGAGGCCCGAGAGTTTGCAGGTGACTTGCGGCAGTGCCGAAAGCGATTGCAGCGCCTTAGCCCAGCCTTCCAGTCCCTGTGCGGACCGGTCATGCGGCGACCCCGCGTGGCACAGCGCCACTTGCGTTGCCGGTGCCTGAGTCAGTACGGCGGCGGTCCGCTCCATCAACTCGGGCAACAATTGCAGGTCAAAGGACAGGCCGCGGTCGCCCAGTTGTTTCAGCCCCGCCAGAAACTTTGGATTGTCCAATAGGTCATTTGTACCCGACAGCTCATCCTCACCCGGCGCGCGGCCGATGATCTGGCGCACCCCGCGTAGCGTGGGCAGAGTTTGCAGCAGGTCCAGCTTTTCCGCTAGGTCGCCTGCGGTCAAATCACAATAGGCGACCTGCACCAGCGGCCATTCGGGATATTGATCGGCGACGGACTGCACCCATTGCGCTTCGGCCCAGGGATCGGCTGCGCCGACCTGAATATGCACTGAGGCAGTAAACCCGGCGGCCTCGGCATCTTTGCGGAATTCAGGCAGCAGATAGTCGCGCTGAATCGGAGTGGGATCACCAAAGAACCGCACCGCTCCCTTCTCCATGAGCCATGGGTATTCCACCGCTTTCAGGTTCCACAGGTGGTGATGCGCATCGATTCTCATGGCGTTTCAATCCCAGTTGTGCGGGCCAGAATGTCGACGCCCTGCTGTTTCCAGAAGTGCAGAAGGTCGATGAAAATCCAGTTCTCGGCCAGTTTGTCACCCGCGCGGCGATAGATGTCGATCACCCGGAACTCGCCGGGTTTTCCGGTGGCGGGCATGCCCATGAAACCGCCTGTCGGTACGGCGGTGAAGTTAGGCCAGCCGAAGAAGCCGCCGTAATACCCCTCGGCCAGACGGCAGATATGCCTGGTCTTGGAGCGTTCGGTGAATGACGCACGGAATGGGCCGGAATGTTGCTTGGCATACCGTTCGATCGTGTAGGTGGCACCGATCCCTTCGGGCCCCCACCAGATCATGTCGTCATGCCATGTGCGGGCCAACTCGTCTTCAAGCGACAAGCCGCTGTTCCACTGACCAAGGTCCGCGATCATCGCATTGATCGCCGCCAGTGTCTTGCGGCCTTCTTCCTCGGGCTGGTCCTCGGTCAGCAGTCCGTCATGGGTCAGCGGCCCAGGTTGGATCAGATGCGCTGCAGTTTGCGGTGGAAACGGGTTTTGTCCGGCCTGAACCATCAGATGCGGAATGTCGAAATACATCGCCGTTTCGACGATCTTGCCGCCCGTGATCCTGTGAAACTCGCAACAACGCAGAAACACCATCTTGCCGGTGGGGCGAATCCCCAACCATGGCGCATCGAACAGGCCCATCAGATGACCCATCGAAACCACCCAGACATCCGCATCCGGTTCCAGAGAGTTGGTGCCCGCGAAAAAGACATCCTGCCGGCGCTGCATCCGCTTCAGGCTGGTTTTCAGCGGCTGCCAGAACGCCCGTGCCACCGCGTCTGCACCGGTTATTTCGTCGAACGGATGGAAGCCGCGCCATAAAACATCATCAGCGCAGAACTGCCCAACAACGTCGGGCAGATTCGACCCGTTGGCTGAGTCGAGGGTTTCGAAGAACGAGGAGACGAGTGTTTTTTCTTTCTGAAAGCTCACGTTTGTACTGCTTTTCTGATGGTTAGCTTCGGATTTAAGCGATTGAGAATCGCTGGTTAGGAACTTTTTTGCATACGTATGCAAAAAAGTCTTGCCAGAAATGATTACTGAAGAATACAGTTTTGCAAACGTATGCAAAGCGAATCCTTGCAGGGGGCACCATGGCGGAAATTCAACTTCGCAACGTCGGCAAACGCTGGGGCAGCTTTGTCGGAGTCCACAATTTCGACCTGACCATCGCGGATCGCGAGTTTCTGGTGCTGCTGGGCCCGTCGGGCTGCGGCAAGACTACCACGATGCGGATGATCGCCGGTCTGGAAGACGTCACCGAGGGCGAGATTCTGGTCGATGGCAAGGTGGTCAACGATCTGGAGCCCAAGGACCGCGACGTGGCGATGGTTTTCCAGAGCTATGCGCTCTACCCGAATATGAACGTCTATGAGAATATCCGATTTCCGCTGAAAGTGCGCGGCATCGACCCATCAACGCATGACGAAAAAGTGCGTCGTGCCAGCGCGATGGTCGAACTGGACGAATTCCTGCACCGCAAGCCTGCCGAACTGTCCGGTGGTCAGCGGCAGCGCGTGGCATTGGCCCGCGCCATCGTCCGTGAACCCAACGTATTCCTGATGGATGAGCCGCTGTCGAACCTCGACGCCAAACTGCGGGTTTCAACGCGAGCACAGATCAAGAACCTAAGCCACGAACTGGCAGTCACCACCATCTATGTGACCCATGACCAGATCGAAGCGATGACCCTGGCCGATCGCGTTGTGGTCATGAAAAAAGGTGTGGTTCAGCAGGTCGGCAGCCCGACCGAGATCTATGACCGCCCGGCAAACACCTTTGTCGCCAGCTTCATCGGCTCGCCTGCGATGAACCTGATGGACGGTGAGGTTTCGGGCGGTGTGTTCCGGACAAAGCACGTGGAAATTCCGGTCGATGCCACAGATGGTCCCATGACCCTTGGCTTCCGCGCCGAGGACGCCAGCATTGCCGAAGGGCAGGGCCAGATCACGGCACCGATCTACACACTGGAACTGCTGGGCGACGCGACCATGATCTCGGTCCGGGTCGGTGGTGCGCTGGTATCGGTCAAGGCTGACAAAGCCTTCCGAGCCGAGATCGGCGAGATGGTCTCATTCTCGGTGCCAACGGAAATCTGTCACCTCTTTGAAGCTGAAAGCGGTGCGCGGATCGGGGAGCAATCCCACAAACAGCCCATTCGGGCATAACACCGGTCCGGACGTCGACGACGGACCGATCCTGACAGGGAGAAACGCATGAAACTCAAATCACTCTTCATGGCAGGCGCCATGTCCCTCGCAGCAACTGGCGCATGGGCCGAATGCGCATATGAAAACGAAGTACCGCTGAAATCGCTTTCGGCTGGTTTTGAGGCCTGGAAAGCTGTCACCGACGCGATGGCCGAATGCGGCAACTTCAGTGCTTCGCTGGACCAGGAATTCCGCGAGAAGCAGCCTGAAGCCTTTGCAGCGAGCCCTTCGCTGTATCAGATCGGTGGCGTTGCAAACGAGACAATGATCCCGCTGCTGAACGCCGGCTCGCTGCGTCCGCTGGATGATCTGGTCGAAAAGTACGGCCAGGATCTGCTGCCGAACCAGCTGATCAAGGTGGACGGTAAAGTCATGGCGATTGCCATGATGGTGAACGCGCAGCACCTGATGTACCGCAACGACGTTCTGGCCGACCTGGGTATCGAAGAGCCCATGACCTATGACGACGTTCTGGCCGCCGCCGCCAAGATCAAAGAAGCGGGCGTCATGGAGTACCCGATCGGCGGCACCTTCAAGACCGGTTGGAACTTGGCCCAGGAATTCGTCAACATGTACATGGGCGAAGGCGGTGAGTTTTTTGGCGAAGGCAACATGCCCTCGATCAACAACGAGCAGGGCGTCAAAGCGCTTGAGACCATGAAAGCGATGACCGAGTTCATGGATCCGGAATTTCTGGTCTCTGACTCGACCTACGTTCAGCAACAGTTCCAGCAGGGCAAGATCGCCATGGCCAACCTGTGGGCCAGCCGCGCCGCTGCGATGAACGACGAAGCCGAAAGCCAGGTGGTCGGCAAAGTGACCATGGCGTCGGCCCCGATGGGTGCGGCTGCGCCATCGACTACCATCTGGTGGGATGGTGTCGTTCTGGCTGCGAACATGAGCGAGGAAGAAGCGGATGCCGCATTCCGTCTGGTCATGGAAGGCATCGACGGTGACATGGTCAGCGCTAACAACGACGTCGCCGTCTGGCTGAGTCCCGCCTACACGCCGGGTGATCTGGCAGCCGGTGCCGCAGCGTCGGCAGAAAACGGTGCCAAGGCGTACCCTGCGTCGGCCCCGATGGGCGTTCTGCACAGCGCGCTGGGCAACGGGCTGGCCGACTATCTGACTGGTGCAAAAGACGCATCGACCACTCTGGCCGATATCGAAGCCGCTTATCTGACTGCTGCGAAAGAAGCAGGTCTGGTCAACAACTGATCCTCCCCGGGGGGAGGGCTCCGGCCCTCCCATCCCCTCCTGATCCCTCGAGAACCATGAGAAAGGCAGAGCCATGAATTTCCGGACATTTGCCGCCTTTGTTGGCCCCTCTGTCTTTATGATGCTTCTCTTCATCGCGTTTCCGCTGGTCAGCGTGTTCAAGCAGAGCTTTTACATCACCCAGCCGATCTATGAGACGGTCGAGGTCGAAACCTGCACCCCCGGTTTCCTGACCCAGACCTGTGTTACCGAGTTGAAGTCGCAGCCGAAGCTGGATGAACATGGCGAGGTCATCACCCAGACCCAGTACGTGGGGCTGCAAAGCTATCGCAACGTGCTGGAACCGGAACGGGCTTGGCGAGCGATCAGCGAAGGCAGCCTGAGCGTTCTGTCCACAATCAACTTCTGGAAGGCGCTGCGGTTCACCCTGACATTCACGTTGATCACTCTGCCTCTGGTGATTGTCTGCGGGTTGGGCATTGCGGTTCTGATCAACAACGCGGCGCGGTCTATCCGCGGGCCGGTGATCTTTATCTCGCTGCTGCCTTTCATCATCACGCCGGTCATTGGGGTGTTGTCGATCAACTGGCTGTTCCGGGGTGACGGTATCCTGACCGCGCTGATCGAATGGTGGCTGAACCGCGATATTGCCCTGTTTGCGCAAGCTTGGACCATTGAAATCCTGATGATGCTCTACCGCGTCTGGCACGTTGCACCCTTTGCTGCCATCGTGTTCTATGCCGGTCTGCAAACGGTTAATCAGGACAGCCTTGAAAGCGCCGTGATAGACGGGGCGACCCGCTGGCAGCGGATGAAGTACATCGTCATCCCACACCTGATGCCGCTGATCATATTCGTGGCCATGATTCACCTGATGGACGCCTACCGCGTGTTCGAAGAGATCGTCGGTTTCTCTAGCCAGGGCTATGTCATCTCGCTGCAGTGGCTGACCTATGACTTCCTGGTGCCGGACCAGGCCGGTAACCGGTCGATTAGCCGGGCTTCGGCTAGTGCCATGCTGACCATGATCGGTATCGTCATCCTGCTTATCCTTCCGCTGCGCCGGACATGGCGCGATCACAAAGGGGGTCACTGATATGTCCTCACGCGCGCTTCGCCAACCGTTCGGCCTGCGACTGACCTCGAACGTCTTCTTGGTCTTCTGGTGTCTGGTCGCTGCTTTCCCGATCTTCTGGATCGCGGTGATGAGTTTCAAATCCCCTGTGGATGCCTTTGACAGCAATGCGCTGAACGTGATCTTCGGGCCCGCGACTCTGGCCAAGGGAAACGGCCTGTCGCTGCTGGATATCATTCTGGGTATCGCGGTGATCTGGGGCACTATATTGGTGGCGACCAAGATCCTGCCTTCGATGGTGAAATCCTATTCCAAGCCGGGTCAGGAATGGATCGGCTGGATTATCGGGGTGCTGGTCGTGGCCGTGGGTTTTCTGGTGGTGTTTTTCGTGATCCTGCCCGCAATCCTTGGCGTACTGAACCCGATCCTTGGCCCGTTGGGCCGGGACGTTCTGGGTCTGACGACCGAACACTATAAGACCGTCTGGATTGATCGCGGCTTTTCCAACAACTTCCGGAACTCGCTGATTGTGACCACCGGTGTAGTGACGGTCTCGCTGACGGTTGGGACGCTGGCGGGGTATGGCCTGGCGCGCTCGGGGTCTACCTTTGCGTTCTGGATCCTGATCGTGGCACTGGTGTTCCGCGCCCTGCCGCACTCGGTTCTGGTGGCGGGCTACCTTCCGGTCTTCATCAACTCTGCGGAATGGCTCAGCCCGATCCTGGGCGAAAATGCCCCGACGCTTTACGGCAAGCCCTTCGCGGTGATTGCGGTTCTGGTTGCGATCAACCAACCCTTCACCATCTGGATGCTGCGGTCGTTTTTCCAGAATATCCCGGCCGAACTGGATGAGGCCGCCCGCGTCGATGGGTGCAGCCACTTCCAGGCCTTCCGCCGTGTCATCATGCCGGTGATGTGGCCGGGTGTGATTACCACGGGTCTGTTCAGCTTTTTGCTGGCCTATAACGACTTTCTGGTGACCTCGTTGCTGTTGGACGCGCAGAACCAGACCATGGTTCCGGCCATCGTCGGCATGTTCAACCGCGAAACCACCACAACCGATCAGGTAGTCGCCGTGGCTGCCGCCGTGTCGATCACCGCGCCGCTGATCTTCCTTGTTCTGATCTTCCAGCGCCAGATCGTCAGCGGACTGACCGCAGGGGCGGTGAAAGGCTGATGAGCAGTAGGTCGCGCACCGGCGCTGTATCGCGCCACCCGGCGCTGAACAGAATGCCGAGGGACTTTTTGTGACGGCGGGGTTTTCGCCCCCCTCACACACTCTTGCGATCTGAAAGGATAGAAAATGAAAGGTTCTCGTCCCGAACAAGCGGTTTTGACCCGCGACACGGACATGAGCAAAACCGCAGACACCCGCCGTGTCATCGAAACCATGGTTGACGGTCTGAACGACCACCGGATCGACGATATCGGCGAGTTTTTCTCGGAAGGTTTCCGTTGGCTGGGCAACCAGGGCTGTGGCACCAAAACCGGCCTGAAGGAGTTTCAGGACAACTGGCAACGCCCGTTTCAGGCGGCGTTCTCGGACAAGACCTGCATCGACGAAGCGCGCCTTTACATGGGTGAGTGGGCTGCGGCCTTTGGTCGGCAAGAGGCCACCCACTCCGGAGAGTTTCTGGGCATCGCGCCCACCGGCAAACGGGTCGAGATCCGCTACATGGATTTCTGGAAAGTGGTCGATGGCAGGATCGTCGACAACTGGGTGAACGTCGATTTTGCCCATGTCGCCGCGCAGCTGGGTGTCGATATCTTCAACGGTGAAGGCTGGGAAGCCTATGACCGTGGTGAGAAAACAGCTCCTCGTCCTGCATAAAAAAGGTTTAGACAATGGCAATTGAGTATCTCAAACGCGGTAAGTCTGACGCCGACCGGGCCGAGGATGACGCCAAGACCCGCGCCGTGGTGGAAGCCACGCTGAAAGACATCGAAACCCGTGGCGACGCCGCCGTGCGCGAGCTGAGTGAGAAGTTCGACAATTACTCGCCCGCGTCCTTCCGGCTGTCGCATCAAGAGATTGACGATCTGATCGGCCAGCTGACCGAGCGTGAACTGGCAGACATCAAATTCGCGCAGGAGCAGGTGCGCAACTTTGCGCAGGCACAGCGCGACTCGATGCTGGATATCGAGGTTGAAACCCTGCCGGGCGTGATCCTGGGTCACAAGAACATCCCCGTTCAGTCCGTTGGCTGCTATGTGCCCGGCGGCAAGTTCCCGATGGTTGCTTCGGCGCATATGTCCGTGGCGACAGCCTCGGTCGCGGGTGTTCCGCGCATCATCGCCTGCACGCCCCCTTTCAACGGCAAGCCGAACGCAGCCGTGATCGCGGCCATGCATCTGGGCGGTGCGCACGAGATTTATGTGATGGGCGGCATTCAGGCCATCGGTGCCATGGCGCTGGGAACCGAGACCATCGATCCCGTTCACATGCTGGTTGGTCCCGGCAACGCCTTTGTTGCCGAAGCCAAGCGCCAGCTGTTCGGCCGCGTGGGCATCGACCTTTTCGCAGGTCCGACCGAGACCATGGTCATCGCCGACGAGACCGCAGCGGACGCCGAGCTGTGCGCCACCGACCTGCTGGGTCAGGCCGAGCATGGCTATAACAGCCCCTGCGTTCTGCTGACCAATTCGCGCAAACTGGCCGAAGAAACCCTGTCGGAAGTAGACCGTCTTCTGGGCATTCTGCCGACCGCTGGCACTGCGAAAGTGTCCTGGGATGAGTATGGCGAAGTGATCGTCTGCGACACCTATGACGAAATGCTGCAGGTCGCCGATGATATCGCGTCCGAGCACGTCCAGGTCATGACCGACCGTGACGACTGGTTCCTTGAGAACATGACCTGCTATGGCGCGCTGTTCCTTGGTCCGCGGACCAATGTTTCGAACGGCGACAAGGTTATCGGCACCAACCACACGCTGCCGACCAAGAAAGCGGGTCGTTACACTGGTGGCCTTTGGGTCGGCAAATACCTGAAGACGCATAGCTATCAGAAGATTGTAACCGATGAGGCGGCAACGCTGATCGGTGAATATGGCTCGCGCCTGTGTCTGCTCGAAGGGTTTGTTGGCCATGCCGAGCAGTGCAACATCCGAGTGCGCCGCTATGGCGGGATCAACGTACCTTACGGTGAGCCCGCGCCTTATCGGGACGCCGCTGAATGAGTGACACACACACACATCACAAATCGCTGATCTCACCGCTTCGGACGGCAATGTACGACTTCAGCGAGGACGGTGTGCGCAGGGCGCTGGCAGAAGTCAGCGCCCCTGACGCTGTTTTCAGGCTGTGCCATCCCTTTGGCGACAGCACTGGCAGCGACGCGTATTACGATACCGCCTTCAAAGACCTGCTATCGGCCTGGCCCGATCTGGAGCGTCGCGACTATATCGTCATGGCCGGCCCGGATGAACATGGGGCTGATTGGGTCGGATGTGGCGGCTATTACACCGGCACCTTCACCGGGCCTTGGCTGGATATCCCGCCGACCGGCCATCAGGTGACGATGCGGTTCCACGAGTTCTACCGTTTCGAAGACGGCAAAGTGGTCGAGATTCAGGCCCTGTGGGACATTCCCGAGGTGATGATGCAGGCGGGTGCCTGGCCAATGGCCCCCAGCCTTGGTCGCGAATGGCATGTGCCCGGACCGGCCACGCAGGACGGTTTTGTGCCCGGCCCTTATGATGCGGCCAAGGGACAGGCGGCCTGTCAGCATATCATCGACATGCTTGAACACCTGAAGAAGCACCCCTCACAGGGCGGGCCGGAGGTGATGGAGCCAGAGCGGTTCTGGCATCCTCGGATGAATTGGTACGGCCCGGCGGGCATCGGTACTGGGCGTGGGTTTTCCGGGTTCCGGAACTGGCACCAGATTCCATTTCTGAACGGGATGCCGGATCGTGGGCAATATGTGGATGACATTACCTATCACTTCTTTGGTGATGGTGACTATGCCGCCGTGACCGGCTGGCCCAACATGATCCAGACCGTGACCCACGATGGCTGGATGGGGATCGCACCCTCGGGCAAGCGCATTACCATGCGCAGCCTCGATTTCTGGCGGGTGGAAAACGGCAAAATCCGCGAAAACTGGGTTCTGGTCGATCTTCTGGACGCGTATCACCAGCTTGGCGTTGACGTTTTCGCCCGACTGCGGGAATTCAACAAGGCCCGCAACATGGGGCGTATCAATATCCCGGATGGAATGAGCTGATGAGTGATCTGCCCCGCACCCCTTCGTTTTCTCTGGCGGGCAAGACCGCCCTTGTTACCGGCGCGTCATCTGGCATCGGGCAGGGCTGTGCCGTGGCGCTGGCCGAAGCGGGTGCGCATGTGGTTTGCGCTGCGCGTGGGGCGGATCGTTTGAACGAAACCGTCGCCGCGTTTCAGGCGCAGGGCTGGTCGGCAGAGGCAGCCGTGGTGGATCAGGGTGATCTTGAGGCGCTGCGTGGCCTGTTCGACGGTCGTGTCTTTGATGTGGTGGTGAACTCTGCCGGAACGGCGCGTCACGGCCCGGCGGTTGAAACTTCACCTGAGGATTTCGACGTGGTCACCAACGTCAACCTGCGCTCGGCCTACTTTCTGTCGTCTTATGCAGCCAAGGCGTTGATGACGGCGGGCAAGCCCGGGTCGATCATCCATATTTCAAGCCAGATGGGTCATGTGGGTGGCGTTGACCGTGCGCTCTATTGCGCCACCAAACATGGGCTGGAGGGCATGGTCAAAGCCATGGCCATTGAATGGGGCAAGCAGCGCATCCGCATCAATACGGTGTGCCCGACCTTCATCCGCACGCCGTTGACCCAATCCACATTCGACAATCCCGAGCGGGCCGCCTGGATCATGGACAAGATCAAGCTGGACCGGATCGGCGAGGTCGAGGACATCATGGGCGCGGTGACCTACCTGGCCTCGGACGCCTCGGCGTTGGTCACGGGAACATCGATGCTGATTGACGGAGGTTGGACGGCGGACTGATGGCTGAGAAAGTTACTTCTCTTCAGGTTGCGCAGCTGGCGGGTGTCAGCCAATCGGCGGTCAGCCGAGTGTTCACGCCCGGTGCCTCTGTAAGCAAGAAGACTGAAGAAAAGGTGCGCAAGGCCGCCGCCGAACTTGGTTATCGCCCCAACGTACTGGCGCGGGCGATGGTTTCGGGAAAAAGCCGGATCATCGGTTTGGTGGTCGGGTATCTGGATAACTACTTTTACCCCGAAGCGCTTGAGAAACTGTCCAATGCGCTGCAGGAAAAGGGCTATCATGTTCTGATCTTCATGGCTTCGAGGACGGCCGGGAACATCGAAGACGTGATGGCGGAGATTCTCGACTATCAGGTGGATGGGGTCATTTTGGCCTCGGTTGCCATGTCGTCGGAAATTGCAATGCGTTGCCAGCAGGCCGGTGTGCCGGTCGTGCTGTTCAACCGTAGTC
Organism: Ruegeria sp. AD11(2025); assembly: GCF_056542405.1. Taxonomy (NCBI): domain Bacteria; kingdom Pseudomonadati; phylum Pseudomonadota; class Alphaproteobacteria; order Rhodobacterales; family Roseobacteraceae; genus Ruegeria; species Ruegeria sp. AD11(2025). The sequence goes on from NZ_JBQFZU010000006.1 coordinate 183,553, forward strand.
AGGATATCGAGGGCATCACCTCGGTCACATCCGACAACTATGTGGGCGGGCGCAAGGTGGCCGAGTTCCTTCTGGCGGGCGGGCACGAGCGTATCGGCTATATCGCTGGCTGGCAGGGTGCCTCGACGCAGCGCGACCGCGAGGCCGGGTTCCGTGCTGTACTGTCGGAAGCCGGACAGAGCCTGTTTGCCCATGAGGTCGGTGACTTTGACACTGAAAAGACGCGGGCGGCGGCACGGCGCATGTTTGATGTCCCGCCCGAGACTCGACCGGACGCGGTTTTTGTCGCCAATGATCACATGGCGCTGGCAGTGATGGACGTGATCCGGTTTGAACTGGGTTTGCGCGTGCCCGAGGACGTTTCGGTCGTGGGGTATGACGACGTGCCGCCGGCCGGGTGGCCTGCATACAACCTGACAACGATCCGGCAGCGCGCCAATCTTATGGTGGCCGAAACCGTCATCGCATTGCTTGAACATATCGACGCCCCGGTAACGGCGAAATCGCGCAAAGTGGCCATTGATGGGCCTCTGGTCGTGCGGACATCGGCCAGGTTGCCCAGGGGCTGGTCACCACAAAGGACAGAGACATGAAAGGCTTCGATCCGAAGTTTCGGGATTTTCCCGACTATATCATCGGTATTACCAAAGAGATTTGGGAAGACCGCGGCATCTCGACCTTGCACGAGTACTACGCCGAGGACATTGTTGTCCGCTCACCGGGGTCTGTCGTGACGGGCAACCAGAATGTCATCGGCGCTACAATGGCCACGCTGGCCGAGTTCCCGGATCGCCAACTGTTGGGAGAGGACGTGATCTGGTCGGGAACACCGGAGGACGGCATGCTCAGCTCGCATCGGATCATCTCAACCGCGACGCATTTGGCCGAGGGGGTGTATGGCAAGCCCACCGGAACCAAACTGCGGTACCGAATCCTGGCCGATTGCCATGCGATCGACAACATGATCAATGACGAATGGCTGATCCGGGACCAGGGCGCCATCGTCCGCCAAATGGGCTGGGATCCCAAGGAATACGCTGCCGATCTGATTGCGCGGGAAGGTGGCGCAGAAAACTGCGTCAGGCCGCTGACCCCGGCCAACGATGTCGAAGGCCCCTACAAGGGGCGCGGAAACAACAACGAGTGGGGTCAGCGTCATGCCGATCTGCTGACCCGGATGATGAGCGCGGATATGGGTGCGGTCGAGCGTGACTATGACCGGGCCGTGCAGTCCGAATACCCGGGTGGCGTCACCGGACACGGATGGGATTCGGTGGATCGGTTCTGGATGTCGTTGCGTGCGGCGATGCCCAATGCGACCTTCACCGTTCATCACCAGATCGGACGCGATGACGCGAACATGCCTCCACGCTCGGCGATCCGGTGGAGCCTTCACGGTAAGCACGATGGCTGGGGCGCATTTGGTAAGCCAACAGGCGCTGAAATTTATGTACTGGGCATCAGCCACGCCGAATGGGGAGAACTGACCGGCGGTGATGTCAGGCTGCGCCGTGAGTGGACCCTGTTCGATGAAACATCGGTCTGGAAGCAGATTATTCTGGCAACCGGGGACGTGTGATGCCCTTGGTGCCTGCCCCTCTTGATACCAGCGAAGGGACCCGGCGGTATCACTGCCACCGGGCCTCTTTGCGGGCAAAGCGGCTTAACAACCGCCCTCCCGGGGCAACGGGCTGACCCCCCTGTTGCAACACCAAACCCGTTAGGAGACCAAAATGAGCACCATCCAGGAACGCATCGTCCGCTATGGCGAGCTGCAACCCTGCAAAACTGCCTTTATCGACGCCCACACCCCGGGCAGCGATCAGAAAGAGAACTTTACCATCGTCGGCGGTGGCGTATCGGAATCCCCGGATCAGCACGTTCACATCACCGACAAGATCGGTTTCAATATCGGCGCGGCGGGACAGCCTCCGAAATGCCGTAACTCGCTGCATAGCCACACCACGGCCGAGGTCTTCTTTGTCGCCAAAGGCCGTTGGCGTTTCTTCTGGGGCCGCTATGGCACGGCCGGAGAGTTCATCGCCGAGGAAGGCGATATTTTCAACATCCCGACTGGCATCTTCCGCGGGTTCGAGAATGTGGGCGACGACTACGGCATGATCATGTCGATGCTAGGCGGCGACGATGCCGGTGGCGGCGTGACATGGGCACCGCAGGTGATCGAAGACGCGCAGGCGCATGGTCTGATGCTGGGTGACAATGGCGTGCTGTATGACAGCAAAAAGGGTCAGGAACTGCCGCACAACGTGCGTCCGATGCCTCTGCTGACCGAGGAAGAGCTGAAAGCCTATCCAGAGGTGCCCGTCGATGCCGTGATCGGCAAGTACGTGGCGCGGTATTGGGACCTGATGGCGCTGGCGGCAGACAAACCTGCAACGGTGATCGGTGAGACCGGTATCATCAAGGATAAACCGGGCTTCGAGGTTGATTTCCTGACCCGTGGCTCGGCCGTCAACGATCCGGTCAAAGCCGAAAAGCCTGTGGTTCTGATGCCGGCCAGCGGCCATTGGCGCATCACCGTGGATGACTATTCCACCACCTTGTCCAACGGCGATACTGCGGTTGTCATGCCGGGTGAAACCTATACCGTCGCGCCGTCCATGACCGGGCAGGCGGGACTTTATCGTATCACGGCCACCGACGATCCTGCCGGTGCGACCTGGGTCGGATGACCGTCGATCCGGACGATACCCACGCCGTTTACGAACGGCAGGCTAGGGCCTATGACGAGCAACGCTCGAAGGCCCTGTTCGAAGCGCGCTGGCTGGCGCGCTTCACCGCCAGTTTGAAAGCGGGCGATCACGTTCTGGATCTGGGCTGCGGTACAGGCGAACCCATCGCCCGCTGGTTCAAGGCCGAAGGGTTCACCGTCACCGGCGTCGATTTTTCCGAAGCCATGCTTGAGATCGCCCGCGACCGCTGGCCCGATGGCAATTGGTTGCAGGCAGACATGCGGGATTTCGAACTGGATCAGAGATTTGATGGCATTATCTCCTGGAACAGCTTTTTCCACCTGACGGCTGACGAACAGAAAGATTGCATCGCCCGCATGGGGCGTCATCTGCGTTCGGGCGGGATGCTGATGCTGACGGTCGGTCCCAGCGCTGGTGAGGAACAGGGAACTGTCGGCGGAGAGCCGGTGTATCACGCATCCCTTTCGCCCGCAGCCTATGCCACCTGCCTTGAAGAAAACGACATGATCCTGACTGGGTTTCTGGCCAAAGACCCGGACACCCAAAGCCATACCGTGCTGATGGCGCGCAAAAATTAACGGAGGTTCCATGACCATAAAGACAACGCATGTCGGCTCCCTGCCGCGCTCGCAAGAGGTGGTGGATTTCATTTTTGCCCGCGAACGGGAAGAGTCTTTCGATCAGGCTGCTTTCGATGCGAGCATGGCGAATGCCGTGTCCGAAACTGTGCGCAAACAGGTTGCGGCCGGGGTGAATATCGTCAGTGATGGCGAGACCTCAAAGATTTCCTACGCAACCTATGTCAAAGATCGCTACACCGGGTTTTCGGGCGACAGCCCGCGCAATGCCCCGGCCGATCTGAAGATGTTCCCCGGTTTCCTGCAACGGCTGGCCGATGACGGTGGCACCCCCCAATACGCCCGCCCGCAATGCACCGGAGAGGTGCGCTCCAAAGGGCAGGGCGAGCTGGAGAAGGACATCGCCAACCTCAAAGCCGCGATGGCGCAGCACGAGGCTGAGCGGGGGTTCATGAATGCCGCATCTCCGGGTGTGATTTCGTTGTTTCTGCAAAACGATTTCTACCCCACGCGCGAGGCGTATCTGGCCGCGCTGGCGGATGCGATGAAGGACGAGTACGAAACCATCGTGGCCGCCGGATTGGACTTGCAACTGGATTGCCCCGACCTTGCGCTCTCGCGCCACATGCTGTTCACCGATCTGTCCGACGAAGAATTCGTCAAGATCGCCGACATGCATGTCGAGGCCCTGAACCACGCGCTGCAAAACGTTCCCCAGGACCGCGTTCGGGTGCATATCTGCTGGGGCAATTACGAAGGGCCTCATTGCTGTGATATCGCCATGGACAAGGTGTTTTCGACGCTGATGAACACAAAGTCCCGCTATGTGCTGTTCGAAACCTCGAACCCGCGCCACGCGCATGAATGGACCGTGTTCCGCGACCGCAAGTCCGAGATTCCGGACGACAAGGTTCTGGTCCCCGGCGTTGTCGACACCACGACGAATTTCGTGGAACACCCCGAGCTGGTCGCGCAGCGCATCACGCGTTTCACCGATATCGTCGGCGCGGACCGGGTGATCGCGGGCAGTGACTGCGGTTTCGGCACATTTGCGGGCTTTGGTGCGGTCGATCCCGATATCGCTTATGCCAAGCTGTCCGCGCTGTCCGAAGGCGCGAAGCTGGCCGACATATGACACCGCTGGTTCTTTTGCCCGGTATGATGTGCGATGCGCGGTTGTATCAGCCGCAGATCGCAGCTTTGTCCGGGTCCAGACCCTTGCTGACCTTCCCGTTGGCGGCGCGGGACAGCATACAGGCGATGGCCGCTGATATCCTGGGCAACGCGCCGCCGATCTTTGCACTGGCGGGGCTGTCGATGGGCGGCATCGTCGCGATGGAGGTTGTCCGGCAGGCGCCCGATCGGGTCGAAAAGCTGGCCCTGCTGGACACCAACCCGCTGGCCGAAAAACCCGAGGTCAAGGAACGGCGCGGACCGCAGATGGAGGCTGTGCGCGGGGGCAAGCTGCGGCAGGTGATGCGGGATGAAATGAAGCCCAATTATCTGGCCGATGGGCCCAATCAGGGTGCCATATTGGACCTGTGCATGGCGATGGCCGAGGATCTTGGCGCGGATGTATTCCTGCGTCAGTCCCGCGCTTTGATGGATCGCCCCGACCAATCTGAAACCTTGAAAGCTTACACCGGCAAATCGGTTGTTCTGTGCGGCCGTGAAGACGGCTTGTGTCCGGTCGAGAGGCACCAGCTCATGCATGAGCTGCTACCCAACAGTACCTTGGAAATCATCGAGCAGGCCGGGCACCTGCCCACTCTGGAACAACCCAACGACACGACAGCGGCCCTGATCCGCTGGCTGGAGGCCAAATGACACCGTCCCTTCTGACCCTGTTGCGCAAGGTCGACACGCCCACCGTCTGCAATGCCATCGAGGTGGCGCAGGGCAAGCGTGGGTTCAATGCGTTCACCCGCGGTACAATGCTGTGTTCGGCCCCGTCCGAGCCCGCGATCGTGGGATATGCCCGCACCGCAAAGATCGCCGCAGTACGGCCGCCCTCCGAGGCGCCGGAAGTCATCAAGGAACGCCGCATGGCCTATTACAAGTACATGGCCGAAGGCCCTGCGCCCTCGGTTGCGGTGATCGAGGATGTCGATTTCCCCAACTGCATCGGTGCCTATTGGGGTGAGATCAACACCACCGTGCACAAAGGTTTTGGCATGTCGGGCGCCCTGACCAATGGTGTCATGCGTGACCTCGGCGATCTGCCCGAAGGTTTCCCGGTGGTTGCCGGATCGATCGGGCCCAGCCATGGCTTTGTCCATGTGCACGAGGTCGATACACCGGTGTCTGTCTTTGGTCTGTCGGTCAACCCCGGTGATCTGATCCACGCCGATAGGCATGGTGCGCTTGTGGTGCCAGCGGGTGTTGTCGATCAGCTTGAGGCCGCGATCCAGAAACTGCTGTCCACGGAACGCGTCGTCCTTGATGCTGCCACCCAGCCGGGATTTGATTTTCAGGCTTTTCAATCGGCCTGGGAAAAGTTCGAAAAGTCGCGGATTTGAAACGGTTCCCGGTTACGCAATAATACCGGGGAGCAGGAAGGTCAGGCGCATGTTACTTGCGCCCGGCCCGAAGATCGTCGCGTTTTTCTTCCAAAACGGTTTGGAACAGCGCGGTCAGTTCGGATTTTTTGATCGGTGGAACCCTGCGGCCCGTTGCCGATGTGGGTTGCACGTCCTCAGAAACAGCGCCCTGCACCGATTTAGTCGTTTTGAAGCGATTGAGAAATGATCTGATCTGCATTGTCACTTTCCTCCAAAATTCCGGTCTTATAAACTTGCCGCTGCGGACCTGATCCGAACCCGCTGGTTTCGGGCTCAAGGATCGATGATCCGTGAGTGGCGATCCGCAGCGACAGGGGGCATTTACGCACCGTGTTTTTTCGGACAAGGGGGAAGAATTTACCCATTTGCGTCATTTTTTAACCGTTCAATCAAAAAATGATTTCAAACCTTACCTTTACGTAAAGACGTTGAAGGAGAGGTTTACGCGCCGCGACGCTACGTCACTTTTTAAGCTGCTATCCCAACCGCCTGCGCGGAGCGTCGGCCCAGTAGGATTTGCCCGGGTTCTGAGGCCGGAACCATGGCCTGACTCGGTGAAATTTCGATCTGTGAAAACAGGGGCGACTCCCGCAGACACGGTTAGCATCCGCATGTGCGAATTGGTCTTTTACGTTGTTGGGGATATGGTGCCCAGGAGAGGACTCGAACCTCCACGTCCATACGGACACTAGCACCTGAAGCTAGCGCGTCTACCAATTCCGCCACCTGGGCAGGTGTCGTGGAGGGGCGTTTAAGCCTACTGGCCGGGAGCGTCAACACGATTCGGAAAGATTTTTTGAAAGTTTTTTGACCCTTGCCTAAAACCGTCCGGAATCCGTTGGTTTTTTCCCGGACGCGCGGCGTTATTGCGCCTTGTTTGCCGGGGCTTTGGGCGGTAGATCGGATCAAGACCCATCAGCAGGAGCCCTCGCATGTCCAAACTGGTCACGATTTATGGTGGATCGGGATTTGTCGGTCGTTACATCGCACGTCGCATGGCGAACGAAGGTTGGCGTGTGCGGGTCGCGGTGCGCCGCCCGAACGAAGCGATGTTCGTCAAACCCTACGGTGTGGTCGGCCAGGTCGAACCCATTCTGTGCAACATCCGCGATGACGCCTCGGTGGCCGCGGTTATGCATGGCGCGGATGCGGTGGTGAACTGCGTCGGCGTGCTGAACGAGCTGGGCAAGAACGAATTTGACGCCGTTCAGGCCGAAGGGGCAGAGCGCATCGCGCGGATCGCCGCCGAACAGGGCGTTGCACGGATGGTGCATATCTCGGCGATCGGGGCGGACGCGGATTCCAATAGCGAGTATTCCCGCACCAAGGCGCAGGGTGAGGCCGGCGTACTGGCGCATATGCCGAACGCGGTGATCCTGCGTCCGTCGATCATTTTCGGGACAGAGGATCAGTTCTTTAACCGCTTTGCCGGAATGACCCGGATGGGGCCGTTCCTGCCTCTGGTCGGGGCCGAAACCAAGTTCCAGCCAGTTTATGTGGATGACGTAGCCAAAGCTGCCGTTCAGGGCGTATTGGGTCAGGCTGTGGCTGGTACCTACGAGCTGGGCGGGCCCGAGGTGAAATCCTTCCGCGCGCTAATGCAGCAGATGCTGGGGGTGATCCACCGCCGCCGCGTCATCATCGGGGTGCCGTTCTTTGCCGCCAGGATCATGGCTGGCGTGCTGGATATAGCGAAATTCGTCAGCTTTCAGCTGTTCCCGAACCACATCCTGACCCGCGACCAGCTGAAGAACCTGCGTCGTGACAACGTGGTGTCCGAGGCAGCCAAGGGCTTCGACGATCTGGGAATCGAACCGGCCACGCTGGAATCGATACTGCCGGATTACCTGTGGAAGTTCCGCCCGGCCGGTCAGTATGACGACATCCAGAACTCGGCCAGCAATCTGCGGACCTGATCAACTGTAGGCGATCACCAGCAGGATCGCACCCAGGATCACGCGATAGACGACATAGGGCGTGAAGCTGACGCTGCGCAGCAGGCGCATCATCAGGGTCAGCGCCAGCAGGGCCGAGACAAAGGCGAAAAAGGCGGCAATTGCGCCGTCCTTCGCCAGTTGCGCGTCCGCCTCTTGGATCACATCCGCCGATAGCAGCACGCCCGAGGCCAGAATCGTCGGGATTGACATCAGCATCGCAATCCGTGCGCCGTCTTCGCGGCTGTAACCCAGCTGTCGCGCTCCGGTGATGGTGATGCCTGACCGCGAAGTGCCGGGGATCAGCGCCAGAACCTGCCACAATCCCATGATAAAGGCGTCCCGCAGACCCCAATCTCCGGCCTGCTTGGTCTGAGGGCCTTTCTGGTCCATCCAATACAGCACCAGCCCGAAACCCAGCATAGTCCAGCCAATCACGGCCATCGAACGCAGGGACTGGCTGAGCCCGGTTTTGAACAGGATGGCGCCAACGATGACGGTGGGAATCGTTGCGATGATCAGCCCCAGTGCCAGTCGGGCCTGCGGGGTATCGACACGCCCGGTCAGGGCGCGCGGCAGACCAGCCATGACTTGCTTCACGTCGGACCAGAAATACAGAACCACGGCGCCCAAAGTACCCACATGTACGGCAACATCGATCGCCAGCCCCTGATCGTCCAAACCGGTCAAGCTGGGCAACAGGATCAGATGGCCCGAGGAGGAGATCGGCAAAAATTCGGTGATACCCTGAATAACTGCCGCGAGAATCAACTGAAAAAAACTCATTTAACCTGCCGTGCTGCCGTCACGTGTTCTTTGCGCGCAATGGGTATAAGTGTGGTGCCGAAAAGGAAAGCGTGTAAATAGGTCCGATTCGGTACTAAAAAACCGATTATTTTTTGAAGAATTGGATTTTCAGCTCGGGTTTTTTCAATTTAGGTCAGCACAATTGACTTTTCATTCGGCGCCGTATCTCTTAAAGAAGCTCGACCAAGCCAATTCATGGAGTCTGACCCGTGGCCAAGCAACCGATGCTGAAATTTGTGCAGATCGACCGCGTCATGCCTGAAAAGCGTGCCGCCGAAGCACGCAGAGAAGACTTTGACGAAATCTATGCTGAATTCGCGTCGGCCAAGGCAGAAGAGCAGGCCAGTCGCTGCAGCCAATGCGGTGTGCCCTATTGTCAGTCGCACTGCCCGCTGCACAACAATATCCCCGACTGGCTGCGCCTGACCGCGACCGGCCGTCTGGAGGAGGCCTACCAGACTAGCCAGGCCACCAACACTTTCCCCGAAATCTGTGGCCGTATCTGCCCGCAGGACCGTCTGTGTGAAGGCAATTGCGTGATCGAACAATCCGGTCACGGCACCGTTACCATTGGCACCATCGAGAAATACATCACCGACACGGCCTGGGACAAAGGTTGGGTGAAACCGGTCGCTCCGGGCGCCGAACGCAGCGAGAGCGTCGGCATCATCGGCGGTGGCCCCGGTGGTCTGGCCGCAGCCGACATGCTGCGCCGCGCTGGCATTCAGGTCACCGTCTACGATCGCTATGACCGCGCAGGTGGCCTTCTGATGTACGGCATTCCGGGCTTCAAACTGGAAAAAGACATCGTCCAGCGTCGCAACGACTTGTTGGCTGATGGCGGGGTCGAGTTCGTTTTGAGCTGCGACGTGGACGCCGCCAAGTTTGCGGAAATCCACGCCAAGCATGACGCGGTGATCATTGCGACCGGCGTCTACAAGTCGCGTGACCTATCCATGCCGGGCAGCGGTCTTGCCGGCATCGAGAAGGCCATCGACTTCCTGACCGCCTCGAACCGAAAGAGTTTTGGCGACGCAGTTGAAGACTTCGACAATGGTCGCCTGAACGCTAACGGCAAGAAGGTTGTTGTCATCGGCGGTGGTGACACCGCGATGGACTGCGTGCGCACTTCGATCCGTCAGGGGGCGACTTCGGTCAAGTGCCTGTACCGCCGCGACCGCGCGAACATGCCGGGCTCGCAGAGGGAAACGCAAAACGCTGAGGAAGAAGGCGTGATCTTCGAATGGCTCAGCGCACCCAAGGGATTTACCGGTGACGAAAAGGTCTCGGGCGTCATGGTGCAGAGGATGCGTTTGGGTCAGCCCGATGCCTCGGGCCGTCAAGCGCCCGAACTGATCGAAGGTGCCGATTACGTCGAAGAGGCCGATCTGGTGATCAAGGCGCTGGGTTTCGAGCCCGAAGACCTGCCCACCCTGTTCGACCAGCCCGATCTGCCGGTGACCCGTTGGGGAACCGTAAAGGCCGCGTTCCAGACCGGCGAGACCGAAATGGACGGTGTCTATGCGATTGGTGACATCGTACGTGGTGCCTCGCTCGTGGTCTGGGCGATCCGTGACGGCCGCGACTGCGCCGAAGCGATCATCGACCGGTTCAACACCAAGGCTGCAGTCGCAGCCGAGTAACCCAATGCCCAGCGACAGGAGGGTTCGAATGCCCGAATTGCAAGGCCAATGTATGTGTGGCGCGGTCACCGTGACCGCCACCCCGGCGGAAGACTCGCTGGGTGCATGTCATTGCGACCAATGTCGTCGCTGGACCAGCTCGATGCTGGTGACGTTTCAGGCCGAGCCCGGCTATGCCGCATTGGGCCCTGTTAAAACCTTTACCTCGTCCGACTGGGCCGAGCGTGCCTTTTGTGCCGAGTGTGGCTCGGCGCTGTGGTACCGGGTCACCCTGCCGGGCGAGATGCACGGACACACTCAAATGGCAGCGGGCCTGTTCGAAGACACAGGAAACCCGCTGAAACTGGAACTTTTTATCGACAAAAAGCCCGACGGGTACGCGTTCGTAGGCGAACGCCGGCAGATGACCAAAGCCGAGGTCGAAGCCATGTTTGCCCAACCGGAAGAAGGAGACAGCCAATGACCAAATATGATGCCGATTGGGTGCGGGCCGAGGAGGCCAAGCGCAAATTCATGGCGGAAAACGGTCTCTATTCCGAGGAAGAAGAGCATTCCTCCTGTGGCGTGGGCCTTGTTGTATCCATTGACGGTAAGCCGTCGCGCAAGGTTGTGGATGCCGGGATCGACGCGCTCAAGGCGATCTGGCATCGCGGAGCGGTGGATGCTGATGGCAAAACTGGCGACGGCGCGGGTATCCATGTGCAGATCCCGGTGCCCTTCTTCTATGATCAGATTCGTCGTACCGGCCACGAACCGAAGCTGGGTGAACTGATCGCCGTTGGTCAGGTCTTCCTGCCCCGCACCGATTTCGGCGCGCAGGAAAGCTGCCGGACCATCGTGGAAACCGAAGTCCTGCGGATGGGCTATTACATTTACGGCTGGCGCCATGTGCCGGTCGATGTGACCTGTCTGGGCGACAAGGCCAATGCGACCCGCCCCGAAATCGAGCAGATTCTGATCTCGAACTCCAAGGGCGTCGACGAAGAGACGTTCGAGCGTGAACTGTACGTCATCCGTCGCCGCATCGAAAAGGCCGCCACTGCTGCTGGTATCTCTGGATTGTATCTGGCGTCGCTGTCCTGCCGTTCGATCATTTACAAGGGCATGATGCTGGCCGAGCAGGTCGCCGTTTTCTACCCCGACTTGATGGACGAACGCTTTGAATCAGCCTTCGCCATCTATCACCAGCGCTATTCGACCAACACCTTCCCGCAATGGTGGTTGGCGCAGCCGTTCCGCATGTTGGCCCATAACGGCGAGATCAACACGCTGAAGGGCAATATCAACTGGATGAAGAGCCACGAGATCCGCATGGCCAGCGGCACCTTTGGCGACTATGCCGAAGACATCAAGCCGATCATTGCCGGTGGATCGTCAGATTCGGCCGCATTGGACTCGGTCTTCGAGGTTCTGGTGCGTGCGGGCCGTTCCGCTCCGATGGCGAAAACCATGTTGGTGCCGGAAAGCTGGTCCAAGCAGGCGGTCGAGTTGCCACAGGCATGGCGTGACATGTACTCCTACTGCAATTCGGTGATGGAGCCGTGGGACGGCCCTGCAGCCCTGGCGATGACCGATGGCCGTTGGGTCTGTGCCGGCCTGGACCGGAACGGTCTGCGCCCAATGCGCTATGTGGTGACCGGCGATGGGCTCGTCATCGCGGGTTCCGAGGCGGGTATGGTGCCGATTGACGAGGCGTCCGTGACCGAAAAGGGCGCGCTGGGGCCGGGGCAGATGCTGGCCGTTGATATGAGAAAGGGCAAGCTGTTCCGCGACAAGCAGATCAAGGACAAGCTGGCGCGGGCGCTGCCCTTTGGTGACTGGGTCGGCAAGATCAACGATCTGGATGACACGCTGGCCGAATTGGCAGAAGCGCCAATTTTCTCGGGTGAAGAGCTGCGCAAGCGGCAGATCGCGGCGGGTTATTCGATTGAGGAACTGGAGCAGATCCTCGCGCCAATGGCCGAAGACGGCAAGGAATCCATCGCTTCGATGGGCGACGACACCCCGTCGGCGGTTCTGTCCAAGCAATACCGCCCGCTGAGCCATTTCTTCCGCCAGAACTTCAGCCAAGTGACCAACCCGCCGATCGACTCTTTGCGTGAATATCGCGTGATGTCGTTGAAAACGCGGTTCGGCAACCTCAAGAACGTGCTGGACGAAGACAGCAGCCAGACCGAGATCATTGTTCTGGAAAGTCCCTTTGTCGGCAACGCGCAATGGGACAAGCTGGTCGAGAACTTCAATTCGCCGTTGGCCGAGATCGACTGCAGCTTTGAACCCGGCCGTGGCGCGCTGAGCGCCGCCTTGGCCCGTGTCAGAGCCGAAGCAGAAGAGGCCGTGCGGTCCGGTGCCGGGCATCTGGTGCTGTCCGACATGAACTCGGGCGAGGGTCGTGTGGCGATGCCGATGATCCTGGCGACCAGTGCCGTGCATTCGCATCTGACCCGTCAGGGGCTGCGCACCTTCTGCTCGTTGAATGTCCGTTCGGCAGAATGTGTCGATCCGCATTACTTTGCCGTGCTGATCGGTTGTGGTGCGACCGTGGTCAACGCCTATCTGGCCGAGGATTCGCTGGCTGACCGCATCGACCGTGGTCTGCTGGACGGCACCCTGACCGAGAACGTCGCCCGCTTCCGCGAGGCCATCGATCAGGGCTTGCTGAAAATCATGGCCAAGATGGGCATCTCGGTAATCTCGTCCTACCGTGGCGGTCTGAACTTTGAGGCCGTAGGCCTCAGCCGTGCCATGGTGGCCGAGTATTTCCCGGGTATGACCAGCCGGATTTCCGGTATCGGCGTGACCGGTATCCAGACCAAGGTCGAGGAAATCCACGCCAAAGGTTGGGACAGCGGTTTGGATGTGCTGCCCATCGGTGGATTCTACAAAGCACGTAAGTCGGGTGAGACCCACGCGTGGGAAGCGACCTCGATGCATATGATGCAAATGGCCTGTAATAGAGCCTCATATGAGCTGTGGAAGCAGTATTCGGCCAAGATGCAATCGAACCCGCCGATCCACCTGCGCGATCTGATGGATTTCAAACCGCTGGGCAAGCCGGTGCCGATTGAAGAGGTCGAATCGATCACCTCGATCCGCAAACGCTTTGTCACGCCGGGCATGTCGCTGGGCGCGCTGTCGCCCGAGGCGCACAAGACGCTGAACGTAGCGATGAACCGGATCGGCGCGAAATCCGACAGTGGTGAAGGTGGTGAAGATCCGGCGCATTTCGTGCCGGAACCCAATGGCGACAATCCGTCGGCCAAGATCAAACAGGTGGCGAGCGGCAGATTCGGCGTGACCGCCGAATACCTGAACCAGTGTGAAGAGCTGGAGATCAAGGTGGCCCAGGGTGCGAAACCCGGTGAGGGTGGTCAGCTGCCGGGCATGAAGGTCACCGATCTGATCGCGCGTCTGCGCCACTCGACCAAGGGTGTGACCCTGATCTCGCCGCCGCCGCACCACGACATCTACTCGATCGAGGATCTGGCGCAGCTGATCTATGATCTGAAACAGATCAACCCGCGCTGCAAGGTGACGGTGAAACTGGTGGCGTCTTCAGGCGTTGGCACGATTGCTGCTGGTGTGGCCAAGGCGAAAGCAGATATCATCCTGATTTCGGGTCATAATGGCGGTACGGGCGCCTCGCCCGCGACCTCGATCAAATATGCCGGTCTGCCATGGGAGATGGGCCTGACCGAGGCGCATCAGGTTCTGGCGATGAACAATCTGCGCGACCGCGTGACCCTGCGGACCGATGGAGGCCTGCGCACCGGTCGCGACATTGTCATGGCTGCGATGATGGGGGCCGAGGAATACGGCATCGGCACCGCCGCGCTGATCGCGATGGGCTGTATCATGGTACGCCAGTGCCAGTCGAACACCTGCCCGGTTGGCGTCTGTACGCAGGATGAAGACCTGCGCGCTAAATTCACCGGCAACGCGGACAAGGTGGTGAATCTGATCACCTTCTACGCACAGGAAGTGCGCGAACTGCTGGCCAGCCTTGGTGCGCGATCGGTTGATGAGATCATTGGCCGGGCCGATCTGCTGGCGCAGGTCAGCCGTGGTTCGGCGCATCTGGACGATCTGGATCTGAATCCGCTGCTGATCACCGTCGATGGTGCACATGACATCGTGTACGACCGCGACAAGGACCGCAACGCGGTGCCGGATACGCTGGATGCCGAGATCGTGCGCGATGCGGCCCGGTTCCTGAAAGACGGTGAGAAGATGCAGCTGTCTTACGCGGTGCAAAACACACACCGGACTGTGGGTACCCGCGTCTCCAGCCATATTGTGCAGAATTTCGGCATGCGGAACACGTTCCAGTCCGACCACCTGCATGTGAAACTGCAGGGCTCGGCCGGTCAGTCGCTTGGGGCGTTTGCGGCGCCCGGTCTGAAACTGGAAGTATCCGGTGACGCCAACGACTATGTCGGCAAGGGCCTGTCGGGCGGCATGATCGTCGTGCGCCCGCCGCAGGTCAGCCCGCTGAAGGCGGATGACAACACCATCATCGGCAACACCGTCCTGTACGGCGCCACCGATGGGTATCTGTTCGCTGCCGGTCGCGCCGGCGAGCGGTTTGCGGTGCGCAACTCGGGCGCCAAGGTGGTGATCGAGGGCTGTGGCTCGAACGGGTGTGAATACATGACCGGCGGTGTTGCAGTGATCCTGGGTGATATCGGGGCCAATTTCGGTGCAGGTATGACGGGCGGTATGGCCTATCTGTACGATCCGGAAGGTAGGGCCGAAAAGCTGATGAACATGGAAACCCTGGTGACCTGCCCGGTGACCGTCGACCATTGGGAAGAGCAGCTGAAAACGATGATTGAGACCCATCAGGCCGAGACCTTCAGCCGTAAGGCCGCAGACATTCTGCAGCATTGGGATGTGGAAAAAGCCAACTTCTTGCAGGTTTGCCCGAAAGAGATGCTGAACAAGCTCAGCCATCCTCTGACCAACGAGGCAGAGGCGGTTCCGGCTGAGTAAGCGACTGGCAATGCCCTGAAGAAAAAACCCGCGTGTCACCTGGAACACGCGGGTTTCTTCCGATTTGGGGTAATTAACCCGCATTTATTGCATTTTTGCGCTGTTCGCGCCTAGCTATGGCCATAGTTTCTTCGGGATTTGCAGTGACACTGCTGTCCAAGGTGACGAATAGGCAGGAGCAGGCACATGCCAACGACCTATACAGACCAGTTCTTTGACATGGACCCGGCGAACCCGCCCGCTGCGGGAACGACGCTGACGGTGCAGAAATACGATCTGGTGGACCAGAATGACGACGGCGATATCGACCGGTTCAACAACGATACCGTCAATGGTGTGGATGTCACCCGGTCGTGGCCTGGAGATACGGTGACGATCAACGTGCCCGGTCAGGGGAACGTAACCTATGTCGGTACGACGTTTTATCTTGCAGATGGAACGCGGGTTTTTACGCCAACTGATGGCAAGGTATTGCAAAGTGGTACTTTTGTATCCTCAACCTTCGTTACCTCGCAGGGCCCACTGGACGTTGATGATCTGGGTCCGCCCTGTTTCACACCTGGCACCATGATCGAAACACCGGACGGCCCGCGCCGGGTCGAAGATTTGCAGCCGGGAGATATGGTCACCACCGCCGATCACGGCGCGCAGCCTTTGCTGTGGTTGGGCAGCACCCGTGTCGAGGCGCGGGGCAAACTGGCCCCGATCCGGTTTGAGGCCGGCGTTTTGGGGCTTGATCGCCCCCTGACAGTGTCGCCGCAGCACCGGATGCTGGTGGCCGATTGGCGTGCGCCTTACCTCTTCGGTCATTCCGAGGTTCTGATCGCCGCGCATAGTCTGGTCAACGACGACACGGTGACCCGTATCGAAAGCGATGAGGTCGAATATATCCACCTTCTGTTTGCCCGGCATGAGATCGTCATTGCCAACGGGGCAAAAAGCGAAAGCTATTATCCCGGACATGCGGTGAGTCAGGCGGATCGTGACACACAGGCCGAAGTGCTGCGCCTGTTCCCGGAATTGCGCAGCCGAGATCCGGTGATGCCGGTAACCGCGCGTCCCGTCGTCCGCCCGCGCGAGGCGCGCGCGCTGGTGATTTAAACCGTTTCAAACCAGTTCGCCGCGTCGTATAGCAACATCATGGCAAAAAAAGCAGCGCGCAAGTCGAGCAGTAAGAAAAGCAAGGCGTCACAGGCAAGAAAACCAATCACATTGCGGATTCGCCGTTGGGTGACTCGGGCTGTGTTGGGGGTGGTTGTCTTTGTGGTTGGGCTGGTGGCGCTTTACTCGGTGTTGAACCCGCCGGTGACCCATACGATATGGTCCGAATGGCGTCGGCTGGGCAAGGTCGAGCGCGATTGGGTGCCGATCGAGGAAATCTCGCCTGTCATGGCTCGCTCGGTCGTGGCGGCCGAGGATGCCAATTTCTGCCTGCACTGGGGCTTTGACGTCGAAGCGATCCGCGATGCGCTGGAAAATGGTGGTACGCGCGGTGCATCGACCATCACACAGCAGGTGGTGAAGAATGTCTTCCTGTGGCAGGGCCGCAGCTGGGTGCGTAAGGCGTTGGAAACCTCGATTACGCCGGTTGTCGAGGTTTTCTGGAGCAAGCAGCGCATTCTCGAGGTCTATCTGAACGTGGCCGAAACCGGGCAGGGCGTGTTCGGAGTCGAGGCCGCGGCCCAGCGCAATTTCAGCGTGCCCGCCTCTCGGCTAAGCCCGGTACAGGCCGCGCGGATCGCGGCGATTCTGCCCTCACCCCGTAATCGGTCGGTCACTGACCCCTCAGTTCGGACGCGTCGGCGGGCTGCGTCAATCCTGGACGGGGCGGCCACCATCCGCGCAGATGGTCGCGCGGATTGTTTCGAGGATTGAAAACCATCGCCCCTCAAGGCTAAAGCTGATGGGGTATTCACTGGTTCGATTAGGAAGCCCATGGCGCGTCTGTTTCACGTTCCCCTGTCCCCTTATTGCCGTAAGGTCCGCTTGTCCCTGGCGGAGAAGAAGATCGAGGTTGAGCTGGTCGAGGAGAAATACTGGGAGAAAGACCCGGATTTCCTGCGCCGCAACCCCGCCGGGAAAGTGCCGGTGTTGCGACTGGACGGGCAGGTGATGTCGGAAAGCGCTGCCATTTGCGAATATATCGAGGAAACGCGCCCCGAACCTGCATTGATGCCGAAAACACCCGAAGCGCGCTACGAAGTCCGGCGTCTGGTGGGATGGTTCGATGACAAGTTCCATCACGAGGTCACTTCGAAACTGCTGTATGAGCGGGTGAATAAGAAAGTGACCGGCGAGGGATATCCCGACAGCAAGAACGTCAAAGAAGGCGCCCGTGCGATCAAATATCACCTGGATTACATGGCCTGGCTGCTGGATCACCGTCGCTGGCTGGCGGGGGATCAGATGACTCTGGCCGATTTTGCCGCTGCGGCCCATCTGTCGGCGCTGGATTACATCTCGGACGTGGATTGGAACCGGTCTCAGGCGGTCAAAGACTGGTATGCCAAGATAAAGTCGCGGCCAGCGTTCCGGTCGATTCTGGCTGATCAGGTGCCGGGGTTCAGGCCGCCAGTCCATTACGCTGATCTGGATTTCTGATAGAGTAATTCAGGGCTGCTGCTTCCCCCATCTTGGCCTTTTGGGCCAATTCACCGCCGAGGATTTTGTTGGCCAGATGAAGAGCGGAACGGGTTTAAAGGAAAGATTGACAGAACAGGCGCTGAGCGAAGGCTTTGTGTCCTGTCGCGTGTGTCGGCCTTGGGACGTGCCCGAGGTTCCCGCCCGGTTGGAGGCGTTTTTGCAGGCCGGGTATCATGGGCAGATGGGGTGGATGGCGGAGCGGACCCACTGGCGTGGCGATCCGGCGGCATTGTGGCCCGAGGCACGGTCGGTGATCATGCTGGCCGAGAGCTATACGCCCGACCATGATCCCACTGAGGTGCTGGATCACCCGGACAGGGCTGCGATTTCGGTTTATGCCCAGAACAAGGATTACCATGACCTGGTCAAGAAACGGCTAAAGCGCCTGGCGCGCTGGTTAATTGCCGAGGGCGGCGGAGAAGTGAAGGTCTTTGTCGATACGGCTCCGGTGCCGGAAAAGGCTTTGGGGCATGCCGCAGGATTGGGATGGCAGGGTAAGCACACCAACCTGGTCAGTCGAGATTGGGGCAATTGGGCCTTTATAGGGTCTGTTTTCACCACTTTGGACCTGCCATCAGATATGGCCGAGGTGGATCATTGCGGATCGTGTCGGGCCTGTCTGGACGCCTGTCCGACGGATGCGTTTCCGGCGCCGTACCAGTTGGATGCAACGCGCTGTATTTCATACCTGACCATCGAGCACAAAGGACCGGTGGACGAGGGCTTGCGAGCCAAGCTTGGTAACCGGATATACGGCTGCGACGATTGTCTGGCGGCTTGTCCGTGGAACAAGTTTGCCGTTGCCGCGAGCGATATGCGCTACGCCGCCCGAGATGATCTGAAAGCGCCTTCCCTCGCGGATTTGGCGACGCTGGATGATACCTCTTTTCGCGCGAAGTTTTCCGGATCGCCGGTCAAACGCATTGGGCGGGATCGGTTTGTACGCAATGTGCTGTATGCCATCGGCAACTCGGGCATGGATGACTTGCGGTCCGTTGCACAGGATCTGACAGATGATCCGGACCCAACCGTGGCCGATGCGGCGCGCTGGGCGGTGCAACGATTATCATAAGTGCCGCAAACAGGCTGGACGTGCCGGTCCAAACCGCTACACCCATCTGCAGCGAACAGAAAGGAGATCCCGATGGCGTTGGCTTTGGGGGTGGATACGGGCGGAACCTATACCGATGCGGTGTTGATCAAGGATGAGCGTGAGGTGATAGCCTCGGCCAAATCTCTGACCACTCGGGCTGACCTGGCGATTGGTGTGGGCAAGGCGATTCAGGCGGTTCTGGACACCGCGCAGGTGGCGCCCGAGCAGATTTCGATGGCGTCGTTGTCGACTACCCTGGCAACGAACGCGCTGGTCGAAGGACAGGGCGGGCGCGTGGCGCTGGTCTATATCGGGTTCAAGGACGGTGATCTGGACAAGCACGGGCTGCGGGACGCCCTGAAAGGTGATCCGGCCCTGGTTGTTGGGGGCGGTCATACCCATGCCGGAGGAGAGGCCGTGCCGTTGGACGTGGCGGCGCTTGAGGCCTTTATAGACTCTCATAAAGGCATTTCGGGCTTTGCTGTCGCGGCGCAGTTCGCAACACGGAACCCCGCGCATGAGTTGGAAGCCGCGCGGATCATTACCGATCGGACCGGTGCTCCGGTCACTTGCTCGCATCACTTGTCGGCCAAGTTGAACGGTCCGAAACGGGCAGTGACTGCGGTGCTGAATGCCCGGCTGATCGGGATGATCGACCGGTTAATCGGGCGTGCTCAGGACCGGCTGCTGGAGATGGGCATTACCGCGCCAATGATGGTAGTGCGCGGGGACGGTGCCCTGATGAGCGCCGAGCAGGCACGCGAGCGACCGATTGAAACCATCCTCAGTGGCCCGGCGGCGTCGATTGTCGGGGCAAGCTGGTTGACGGGAACAGAGAACGCCCTTGTGTCGGATATCGGCGGGACGACCACGGATGTGGCGCTGATCCGGGACGGCAAACCTGCGATTGACCCGGCGGGGGCGCAGGTTGGCGGGTTTCGCACCATGGTCGAGGCGGTCGCGATGCGCACTCATGGTCTGGGTGGTGACAGCCAGGTGCATGTGATGACCGAAGGCTTGGGCGGTGGCGTGTTTCTGGGTCCGCGCCGTGTGCTGCCGGTCTCGCTGATTGCATCCGAAGCGCCCGATGCCGTCCATGCCGCTTTGGACGCGCAATTGCGAGCGACAACGGTGGGCGAGCATGATACGCGTTTCGCTCGTCGCGTTCCCGGTATTCACGCCGAAGGCTTGGGTGCGCGGGAAGCGGACCTGCTGGAAAGGCTGGGTGCCAAAGTTCTGCCGCTCAGCGAATTGCTGCGGACCCGGATGGAGAACGGGGCTTTGGCGCGGTTGGTTGATCGGGGGATCGTACAGGTCTCGGGTGTGACACCATCAGATGCCAGCCATGTTCTGGGCCGGTTGGGCACGTGGGATGCGGATGCCGCTCTTAAGGCGCTGGAACTGGTCGCGCGCAAGCGAATTGGAACTGGTGACAGGTTGGCCAAGACGCCGGAGGAGCTGGCGCAGGTCATCGTGGATCAGTTGACTGAACAAACCATATTGACCTTATTAGAGACTGCTTTTGCAGATGAGTCCGAGCCGTTTGGCGTGCCATCGGCCGAGTTGGCACGCCATGTTCTGACGCAAAAGGGTCTTTCCAGCCATCGCGGCCTTTTGGCGCTGGATACGGCGTTGAACGTGGATGTTGTGGGGCTTGGGGCGTCGGCGTCCAGCTATTACCCGGCGGTTGGTGAGCGTCTGCGCTGTCGCATGATCCTGCCGGAGCATGCGGGCGTTGCCAATGCCATCGGTGCCGTGGTGGGCCGCCTGACCCTGCGCAGGACGGGCACGGTCACGTCTCCGTCCGAGGGCCGGTTCAGGGTGCATCTTGAAGACGGGCCGCAGGATTTCAACGAATCCGAAGCGGCGTTGGAATTACTGGAATCTGTGTTGCGGACCGAGGCAGAGGGAGCCGTGCGTCAGGCGGGCGCCGAGGATATCCGGATCGTGGTTGACCGGGATATCCGCACCGCCCGGATCGAGGCGCAGGACGTGTTCGTCGAAGCCATGATCACTGTTGAGGCCAGCGGCCGCCCGCGAGTGGCGACAGGATAGCCCCCAAAGGGCTATCCCTTTATTCAGCTGCGTCGCGTTTGGGTAGCACCCAATCGGGGCGCGGGAAGTGGCAGGTATAGCCGTTCGGGATACGCTCGAGGTAATCCTGATGTTCTGGCTCGGCCTCCCAGAAATCGCTCACGGGTTCGACCTCGGTCACCACTTTGCCGGGCCAGATGCCGCTGGCGTTGACGTCCGCGATTGTGTCCAGGGCCACCTGTTTCTGGGCATCGTCCACATAATAGATGGCCGAGCGGTAGCTCATGCCGCGGTCATTGCCCTGACGGTTCAGCGTGGTGGGATCGTGAATCTGGAAGAAGAACTCCAGCAACTCGCGATAGGTGATCTTGGCAGGGTCGAAAACGATCTCGATCCCCTCGGCATGGGTGCCGTGGTTGCGATAGGTGGCGTTGGGCACGTCACCGCCGGTATAGCCGACGCGGGTGCTGGACACGCCCGGCAGTTTGCGGATCAGGTCCTGCATACCCCAAAAACAGCCCCCGGCAAGTACGGCGCGTTCATCGGTCATTGGATGTCCTCCACGTGGATCAGGTATTCGCCATAGCCTTCGGCCTCCATCTCGTCCCGATGGATGAACCGTAGCGCGGCAGAGTTGATGCAATAACGCAGCCCGCCATGTTCACGCGGGCCGTCCGGGAACACATGCCCCAAATGGCTGTCACCGTGTTTCGAGCGGACTTCGGTGCGGATCATACCATGAGTGGTGTCGTGAAATTCCTCCACATGTTCATGGATGATCGGTTTTGTGAAACTGGGCCAGCCGCAGCCGGACTCGTACTTGTGGGTCGAGGCGAACAACGGCTCGCCCGAGACGATGTCCACATAAATGCCTGGCTCCTTGTTGCTCAGGTATTTGCCGGTGCCCGGACGCTCGGTCCCGCTGCGCTGCGTGACGTGGAATTCTTCGGGGGACAGGGCGGCGACGGCCTCGGGGTCTTTGGTATAACGGGTCATGGCTCCTCCGGTCGTTTTTCTTGTGGCATAATCTGGGGGCAGGGGCGCGGAAATCAAAGTCCTATTTCAGTGGCCTCGCGCGTTCGTGCGGGTGATCTGCAACCGGTTTTGAAACGTAGTGTAGGTAAAGGGAGTCCAAATCATGCTCAGAATTTTTCTTTTGACGGTTTTGATCCTGCTCGACCGCGCAGTGCAGGCGGCTCCGTTGGCGGGGGAGTTCGCATCGATCGATGGGGGAACCTTGTCGATCGAGGACTGGAGGGGCCAGCCGGTTCTGGTGGTGAACACCGCCTCGCATTGCGGGTTCACCGGTCAATATGCGGCTCTGCAAAAGGTATTTGAGACCTATTCGGATCAGGGCCTTGTGGTTCTGGCGGTGCCATCGGATTCGTTTAATCAGGAACTGGCCTCGGCCGATGAGGTGAAGGAGTTCTGTGAGATGAACTATGGCCTGACCCTGCCGATGACCGACATCACCCCGGTGAAAGGTGCGAATGCGCATCCCTTCTACAAGGCGGTGGCAGCGCAGACCGGGTTCGAGCCCCGGTGGAATTTCAACAAGATCCTGCTGGACCCTAATGGCGAGGTGGTGGCCACCTACGGCGCGAACACAAAACCGGACGCGCCAAAGTTGCTGCGTCAGGTCGAGGCCTTGCTGCCGTGAGCAGGTTGCCGTGCCAACTGAACCGCCAGAATCCCGAGTGTCGTGATCCCGACTCCCACCGCATCCAGCGGGCCCAGTTTTTCACCCAATAGGATGGCGGCGATGGTGACACCGAAGACCGGGTTGAGGAAATGGAAGGTTGCCGCGCGGGTGGCGCCTATCCGGTCCAGCAGCAACACCCAGATCAGTGTCGCCAACAGGCCGGGGAACAGGGTCGTGTAGGTGAAGGCCAGCGCCAGTGGCACGGTTGGATGGATGTAGATTGTTTCAAACACCGGTGCTGAGACAAACAATACGGCTGAGCCTACCAGCATCTGCAGCCCGACCACCATCATGAAGTTGCCGCCCGAAGTGGCGCCACGAATGGTCAAGGTGGCAAAGGTCAAAGCCAAAGCTCCGACACAGCATAATGCGACGCCGAACATATCAACGCCGCCGCCGATCCGTGTGCTCATGATCAGGGCCACGCCAGCAAAACCTGCAAACAAGCCCAGTACCGCGATCGGTCGTAGTTTTTCCCCCAGAAACACCCACCCCGCCAGTGCCACCAGAAGCGGCATGGTCGAAGCGATGATGGCGGCGAGCGAGGCCTCAACCGTCTGCATCGCATAGAAATTAAGACCCAAATACAGGGCATTCTGGCAAATTCCGAACAAGATGGTCGCTCGCCACTGGGGTCGGGTCAGGTTCCAGCTTTGACCCATCGCACGCGCGATGGCGACACCGATTACCCCTGAAATCAGGAATCGCAACGCCAGTGAAAACAACGGAGACGCATCTGCAACGATGATCCGGGCCGAGGAAAAGGCCGAGGACCAGATGAACGCAAATGTCAGCCCCATGGCAATGGCGCGAAGATCCATTCCGGTCCCCCTTAGAACTTTCGCGCACTGTTCATCAAATTCGCAACCGCCGCAAGAAGCGGCGTTTCTTGCGTCAAAAAAGGCACATTTGGCGCGTGTTATAGGTTGTTCGGTCGTTTTTATTGATTGACTGGCCAATAAAAGTTAACAGCATCTGCATCCGAAATATCATGGGAGGCGTTTTGGTGCTTTTGGAATACATTCTGTCGTTTGGCGTCCTGCTGGCCTTGGGCCTGGTCGCTTTCTTTGTAGTGAAGTGGTGGAACCTGCGCTGTGTCGGCGTGACCCCCGTCCATCTGTTCACTTTCATTGCGATCCTGTTCACATCCGGTCTGGATGTGGGACTGATCATGTTCCCATTGACCGAGTTCGGTGGTTATGCCGAAGATCCCGCTTATGCCTTCGCCAATCCGCTGGCAATCGAGTTCGGCTTCTGGGGCTTTCTGATCTGGGCGTTCTACTTCCTGACAGCATTTTATTTCTGCGTCATCGAGCCCCGCGTGAAGTTCTTTGAGATCCCGTTGGTCAAGCTGATCAACAACGTGGTCATCATCGGCACTTGCGCTTTCACCGCCAGCCTGTTCCTGATCTACCTGCCCGGCTACCTGCCCGAGGTCGGCGACGGAGAATCCGTGGTCGGTACCTTCTATATCATCGTGTTCGTCGTCATTCTGGCTGCGGCCTATTCGTCGACAGACCTGAAATACGTGCGCATCCTGTCGGTGGGTTCGACCTTCCTGTTTCTGGCGCTGATCCTCGGCATGTGGATGGCTGCGGGCATGGGCATGACAGGGTTCGTGGAAACCGGCAGCAATATCGGCGCCTATTTTGCGAACATCCACAAGTTCGTTCTGCCGCTGACCGATTATCACGCCTTCTACCTGTTCTGGTGGTTTGCTTGGTCAATCATGATCGGCCAGTTCACCTCGCGTTTTGTCGGCGGCCTGACCACGTGGCAGTTGCTGGCGGCACTGCTGATCTTCCCGTCGATCCCGCTGGGCATCTGGTTCTCCGTTCTCTACTACTACCACCTGAACGGCATCGACACCGCAGGTATCACCAACATCGCGATGGTGATTGTCGGCGTGACCTTCGTGATCAACTCGCTTGATTCGCTGATCCGTCTGTACACCGACAACCTGAACCTGACGGTCGAGCGTCTGGGCAAACTGGTCTATGTCGGCGGCAATGTTGCGCTGCTGTTCATCCTGACCCTGCTGTTCCAGAGCCAGTGGCTGCAGATCCAGTGGATCGGCGCCGTGGTCGTCGGCCTGTACCTGGCCTGCGTGGTCTATATCCTGATTGCCAAGCGCAAAGAGGTGATGAGCATCGACTCGATGCCCGAGGACCGCGATCTGGACTTCCACAAGGTCGAGACGGTTCACTGATAAACCTTGGCAATGAAACAAGAACGGGCGCCTCGGCGCCCATTTTTTTTTGCACAGCTTCTGGCCGCGTCTTTGCCCGCGATGCGGACATTGCCGCCGAAGAACTGAGGCCAAAAGTGACTTGTCCTGCGGCAATAGGTATTCTGTTCAATGTATCGCCACCAATCGAGTCGGGCACAATCTATGTGGGAGCAAGGCGAAAAAGACTCTCAGCAACCCAATCTGATCGCACGGAGCGTGGCAAAAGCGGCGTTATCTGTGCACGTTAAACTGCTGGTCGCTTTTTTGGGGATCACCCTGTTGCTTCTAGGCTTGGCGCTTTTTGCAATGGCGGCGTTGCAGCAATCGAACGGACGTGTCGATGCTATGATTCACGATCAGGAGAGAATTGCATATTTCAACGAAATCCATTTGGCTTTGAGCGAGTTGAACCTGATGAACTTGTCCCTGGTCATTGATCAAACGCCCGGAGACGATTCGGACGAAATTTTTGCATTTTCAACCGGCAACTTCATCGGTCAGATCGAGAATCTGCAACATAACATTGCGCAAGGGATACGTCGATTCGTGCAAACGGGCAGCGAAGAGGCTCGAGCAATAAATGAAATCCGGATAGAATTGAGTGACATCAAAACCAAGGCAGTCGCCATCCTCCGATTTCGAAGAGACGGAAACATGAAGAATGCCGCTGAATTGGGATTGAACCAGATCTTTCGCCGCATTCGTTCAATGCAAGACGACGCATATACCCTCGTGCAGACTGCTGAAGGTGAAATGCGCGACCGCGCAATCAGGAACGCTGAAGTTTTTCAGTCGACGCGTGAAATGGTCGTACTGGCGGCAACAATTGCAACGGGGACCGCCCTTTTTCTGGGTTACGCGATCTCTTCTTCTCTGATCTGGCCAATGCGCCGAATTGGTCAAACACTTAGCGTTGTCGCCAAAGGGGATTTCGGGGCGCGCGTTAAAGTACCGAATCGTGACGAGCTTGGTACATTGGCGGACAACGTGAATGCCACAAGTAAGCGTCTTGGTTATCTATATGAAAAGGTAGAGACCCAGCGAGCCGAATTGGAAGCGGAATACGCCCGGTCGGAGAAGTTGCTTTACAACCTGCTGCCAGAAGACATTGCGGCAAGACTAAAGGTCGAGCCAGACCGGACCATCGCAGACAACTTGCCCAATGTCCCAGTGCTTTTTGCGGACATCGTCGATTTCACACCCCAGGCATCGAAACTGCCGCCGGAAGATGTAGTAGGGTTTCTGAACAAGATCTTCCGCGTATTTGATGAGTTGGCCGAAAAGCACGGTTTGGAAAAGATCAAGACGATTGGTGACGCCTACATGGTAGCGGCAGGTATTCCGTCGCCGGTGGGCGACCCAGTGCATCGTGTCGCCGAAATGGCTCTGGACATGCAAAGATTGGTCGCTGAAATGTCACCTGAATTCCCGGATGGGCTCCAAGTACGGATCGGACTTCACCTGGGTCCTGCTGTCGCCGGTGTAATTGGAAACCAAAAGTTATTCTACGATGTTTGGGGAGAAACGGTAAACACCGCCAGCCGGATGGAGAGCCACGGTGAACCGGGGAAAATTCAAGTGACAGGTGCCGCAAAGGAGGAGTTAGAGGCGGGCTACGAATTTGAACCTCGAGGCGTGATCGAGATAAAGGGAATGGGTGCTGTGAACACTTGGTTCCTTACCGGCTCCAAGGCCAAAGTCTGACCGTTACACAACAACTGTTTCGGGCACTTTGCAGACAAACGCAAAAGACTCGTTTTGAGGGGGCCAAAAGAAAAAGGACCCCCAAACGGCGGCCCTCAATCGTTTGCGGTGAAGACTGAAATCAGCCGTTCACGCTGTCCTTCAGCGCCTTCGCGATGGTCATTTTGACCACCTTGTCGGCCTCTTTCTTGAACTGCTCGCCGGTGGCGGGGTTGCGCACCATGCGCTCGGGGCGCTCGCGGCAGTAGATTTTGCCAACGCCGGGCAGGGTCACCGCACCGCCCGCCGAAACTTCGCGGGTGATCAGGCCGGTCACGGCCTCCAGCGCGGCGTTTGCGGCTTTCTTGTCGGTTCCCATTTCCTCAGCGAGAGCAGCAACCAGCTGAGTCTTTGTCATAGGCTTTGCCATTTCTTGGTCTCCTTAACGTGCCCGATAGATAGGGCCTCACCGCGTAACTGTAACGGGATATTGTGGGCGAACACAACGAATAGTAGCGCGGAAAACCCTAAAAATATGGGGAAATCGTTGCTTTTTTGCGTCATAGAAAGGCTGTTTCGTCAAACGAACGCAATTTCCGGCTGTGCAAACGCTCCAACGGCATGCCGCGCAAGTGTTCCATCGCGCGAATTCCGATCGCCAGATGACGGCTGACCTGTGTGGTATAAAACGCAGAAGCCATGCCGGGAAGCTTTAATTCACCGTGCAAAGGTTTGTCTGAAACACATAGCAAAGTACCGTACGGCACCCGAAACCGATAGCCGTTGGCAGCGATGGTGGCGCTTTCCATATCCAGCGCAATCGCGCGGGATTGGCTGAGGCGTTGCACCGGGCCGGACTGATCGCGCAGCTCCCAATTGCGGTTGTCGACCGAGGCGACGGTGCCGGTGCGCATGATCCGTTTCAGCTCATAGCCTTCCAGTTCGGTGACCTCGGCCACGGCCTGTTCCAAAGCCACCTGAATCTCGGCCAGCGGCGGGATCGGCACCCAAACCGGAAGATCGTCGTCCAGAACTTTGTCTTCACGCAAATAGGCATGGGCCAGTACGAAATCCCCCAGCGCCTGCGTGTTCCGCAGCCCGGCACAATGGCCAACCATCAGCCAGGCATGAGGGCGCAGTACCGCTATATGGTCGGTGGCGGTTTTCGCATTCGACGGACCGACGCCGATATTGACAAGCGTGATCCCCGCCCCATCCGCGCGTTTCAGGTGGTAAGTCGGCATCTGCGGCAGTTTCAGCGGTTGTTCCAGGGGGCCGTCAGGGGTTGTGATCTCGACATTCCCGGTCGAGACGAAACTGGTGTAGCCGCTATTCGGGTCGGCCAGCTGCTCGCGCGCGTAGTTTTCGAACTCGGACACGTAGAACTGGTAGTTGGTGAACAGAACATGGTTCTGGAAATGGCTGGGGTCGGTCGCCGTGTAATGTGACAGCCGTGCCAGCGAGTAATCCACCCGTTGTGCGGTGAACAGCGACAGCGGGCCGATCTCATTCTCGACGTCATGGATCCCGTTGACGATGTCATCATTGGTGGTGGTCAGGTCCGGCACGTCGAACACGTCACGCAGGGTGAACCCCGCTGCTCCCTGATGCGGCACCACAAGGTCGGGGTTGTTGGCCACCGCGAAATGCACCGGTATGGGCGTGTCGGATGCCTGAATCGTCACCGGCTGATCGTGGTTCCTGATCAGAAGCGCGATCTGTTGCGTCAGATAGGAGCGGAACAGATCGGGCCGCGTCACCGTTGTCGCGTGGGTGCCGGGCTCGGATACGTGGCCAAAGCTCAGGCGGCTGTCGACTTGCGCATAGGACGAGGTCTTGATCCGGATTTCCGGGTAATAGGCCCGGTACCGTTCGGCCGGTACGCCTTGTTCCATTGCGATAGCAAAGCTGTTGCACAGAAACTGCGTTGCCTTTTCGTACAGCTCTTCCAGACGGGTCACTGCGGCAGCGGGATCTGTAAACTTTTCAGGCGACGGGACGTTGGGTGTTTTAATTATTGTCATGCAAGAGGTTCCAGAAGATCGATCTTTTTGAATGTGCGCACGTCTACTAACCCCAGATCGGAGATCCGCAATTCCGGAATAACGACGAGGGCCAACAGCGAGTGCTGCATGTAAGCGTTGTTCAGCTGACAGCCGCAGGCCAGCATAGCTTCGACCATCTTGTCCGCTTTGGCAGCAACCTCGGCGGCGGGGCTGTCGGACATCAGCCCGGCAATCGGCAACTCCACCAGCGCCAGTTCCTCTCCATCGCGGAAGATCGTGATGCCACCGCCGATCTCGGCCAGCCGGTTTGCAGCCAGCGCCATCTGTTCCCGGTCGGTGCCGACTACGATCATATGGTGGCTGTCGTGGGCCACGGTCGAGGCCATGGCCATTTTGCCCTGATACCCGAAGCCCGAGACAAAAGCGTTCGTCACCCCTCCGGTTGCGCGGTGGCGTTCGACCAGCGCGATCTGGCAGACGTCGCCTTCGCCCTCGACCAGTCCGCCGATAATCGGCAATTCCGCCTTCAGCGCCTTGGTCGGGGCCTGGTTTTCGACCACGCCGATCACATTGGCCTGAACACGGTTGGCACCGGCCGGGGCCTTGATCTCAAAATCCACCTGCGAAAGATTATGGCCCAGATGCACCGTTTTGCGCGCAGGTTCGGGCCAATCCAGATGCGGGCAGTCCACCTTGATCGCGCCATCCTGGGCCACGATCTGACCGCGTGCGATAACCGTTTCGATAGGCAATTCGGTCAGGTCCGAGCTGAGAATGACATCCGCCCGTCTCCCTGGCGTGATTGAACCGATCTCACGTTCTAAACCGAAATGGGTGGCTGTGTTGATCGTCGCCATCTGTAGCGCGACCAGCGGGTCGCATCCGCACGCAATCGCGTGGCGCACCACCCGGTTCATATGGCCGTCATTGACCAGTGTTCCGGAGTGGCAATCATCCGTGCAAAGGATGAAATTGCGCGGGTCCAGCCCTTTTTCAGTCACAGCCGTGATCTGGCTTTCGACGTCATACCAGGCTGAACCCAGCCGCATCATCGACCGCATTCCCTGCCGCACGCGGGCAATGGCGTCAGCCTCACAGGTACCTTCGTGATCGTCTGCCGGGCCACCCGCAACATAAGCCGCGAAATCAGGCCCTAAATCAGGCGAAGCGTAATGCCCGCCCACGGTCTTGCCCGCCCGCTGAGTAGCTGCGATCTCGGCCAACATCTTCGGGTCACCATGAATCACACCGGGGAAATTCATCATCTCACCCAGCCCGATGATACCGGGCCAGTTCATCGCCTCAACCACGTCATTGGGCGTGATCTCATAGCCAGTGGTCTCCAACCCCGGAGCCGAGGGCGCACAGGACGGCATCTGGGTAAAGATGTTCACCGGCTGCATCAGCGCCTCGTCATGCATCATGCGTACGCCGTCCAGCCCCAGCACATTAGCAATCTCATGCGGGTCGGTGAACATCGAGGTGGTGCCATGCGGAATCACCGCGCGGGCAAATTCGGCCGGGGTCAGCATGCCCGATTCGATATGCATATGGGCATCGCACAGACCCGGCAGCATGTACCGGCCGTTCGCTTCGATGATCTGTGTGTCGGGTCCGATGCAGTGCGACGCATCCGGCCCGACAAAGGCTACGCGCCCATTGGAAATGGCGATGTCATGATCAGGCAGCGTCTCACGGCTGTGGACATTGACCCAGATCCCGCCACGAACGACCAGATCCGCGGCCTCGCGTCCTGCGGCAACTGCAATCAATTGGGGGGCGACATCGGGCCAGCTTGGGAAGGGCGTATTTTCCATGGCTCAACTTTCCCAATTGCGGGGAAAGGTGCAACCCCCAGAGCGCAGCTATCATCGATCCGTCACGCAGCGCGCTAGCGCTGCCCGGCCCAACCAGAGGAGATGTCGCGCAGCGGCATTGACGATGGGCGGGAGTGCCCCGGTCACGCCAACCGGTCCGCCTCCATCTCGCGCCGCAGCCAATCGGCAAAGGCCAGTGCCCCCGGAGTTTCTTCGGCCTGTGGGGACAACAGCAGGTAATAGGCCTCAGGCATCACCTCGCGATGGGCAAAAGGCGCTACCAATCGCCCCTGCCGGATCAGGTCGCGGGCGATGGTGTCATGGGTCAGGCAGAGCCCGCCTCCGGCCATCGCCACGGACAGGCTGACCAGATAGGTGGTCGAATAGGTTATTGGCGGGTTTTTCCAGTTCAAAGGCTGATCTTCTGCCCAACTTGCCCAGTTGGACATCAGGTTGGAACAGTCAAACAGCGGCTGCTGCTGCAACGTGTCCAGTGTCACCTCGTACCCAGGGGCGCAGACCGGATAATAGTGATCGGTCCGCAGCATTTCGGTACGCACCGTATCGGAGGGCCGCAGCGAATAGCGGATTTCCACCGCAGCGCCCTCGGCCATTTCGCGTGGTTCCCACAGTTCGGTAAAGATGTTCAGTTGCACCTCGGGGTGTTCGGATCGAAACTGGGGCAGGCGCGGGGCCAGCCAGTTGACCGCAAAACTGATGTTGCTTTGTACCTGCACCGCGTTTTGCTGCGCCCCGGTGACAGCTTGCGTGCCGCGCACCAGTGTCCGAAACGCCTCGCGCACCACTGGCAGGTAGGTGATGCCAGCTTCGGTCAGTTCGAGAGCGCGCGGGCGGCGCAGGAACAGTGGCTGACCCAGGTAGCCTTCCAGCGATTTGATCTGCTGACTGACCGCGCTTTGGGTCATGTTCAGGTCCCGGGCCGCTCCGGTAAAGGACAGATGCCGGGCCGAGGCCTCGAACGTGCGCAGCCAGCCCAGGGGAGGAAGCGAATTCTGCATGTGCATAACCCTGCCATTAGTTCAGCTAATGAGATAGGTCTGTTTTTTTCGTTGGTCAAACATTCGCGCCGCAGGCACGTTTTTCCTATGTCCGAGCTATTCCAACAGGAGCCCGCAATGACCGTCACCAACCTGCGCCCCAATATCGACCATTGGGCGGAACGCGTTGATCTTGCCGCCACTTTCCGCTGGACCGAACGGCTGAACATGCATGAAGGCGTGGCCAATCATTTCAGCCTTGCGGTGAATGAAGACGGCACGCAGTTCCTGATGAACGCCAACCAGATGCATTTCGCGCGGATCAAGGCGTCGAACCTGCTGTTGCTTGATGCCAAAGACCCGGACGTGATGTCTCAGCCCGGTGCGCCCGATCCAACCGCTTGGGGTCTGCACGGATCGATCCACCGACACTGCCCGCATGCGCGCTGCGTGATGCATGTGCATTCGATCTTTGCCACCGTGTTGGCATCTCTGGCGGACAGTTCGCTGCCGCCGATCGATCAGAACACGGCCACTTTCTACAACCGCTATGTGGTCGATCAGGAATTTAGTGGATTGGCCTTTGAAAGCGAGGGCGAGCGCTGCGCCGGGATGCTGTCGGACCCGAAAAAGAAGGTCATGATCATGGGCAATCATGGCGTGCTGGTGATCGGCAGCGACCCCGCGGATACCTTTAACCGGCTCTATTATTTCGAACGCGCGGCGGAGACCTATATCCGTGCGCTGCAAACCGGTCAGCCCCTGCGTGTGCTGTCGGACGAGATTGCCGAGAAGACTGCAGAGGAACTGGACGACTATCCTGATCAGGCCGAGGCACATCTGCGCGAGATCAAGGCTTTGCTGGATGCCGAAGGCTCCGACTACGCCACATAAAGGGTACCGCCATGACTGACACCGCTCAGGACCCCGAAGCCGCCCGCTGGCATTATCACCCCGAGGGGCCGGTGGGGCTGAATCCGCTGTTCAACTGGCCTCCGCGCCCTGCTGCCGTGTTGAAATGGTATAGCAGCGCATGGCTGCAGATCACGGCGCTGACATTATGCATGGCCCTGGCCGTCACAGCCTACGCGTTCTTTTTCCCAGCGTTGGAAACGATGCAGAGCTTTGCGCCGGGTTGGATGTTCCGTATCTGGCTGCTGAATATGGTGCCGCAAATCCTGGTCGCTGGCAGCCTGCATTGGTGGCTTTACATGCGCAAAGGCCAGGGCATGTACAAGAAATTCGACCGTCGGGACCTGACCCGCAACAATGGGAATTTCACATTCCGCAATCAGGTCTGGGACAATATCTGGTGGACGCTGGGCAGCGCGATGACCGTGGCGACCGTTTATCAGTGGGTGATCTACTGGGCGATGGCCAACGGTTATGTGCCCACTGTCACCTGGGCCAGCGCGCCGGTCTGGTGTGTGGTGTGGATGCTGTTCATTCCGATGTGGTCGGGGCTGCATTTCTACTGGGTGCACAGGCTGGAACATCACCCCAAGCTCTATAAACACGTCCACGCCGTGCATCACCGGAACGTCAATATCGGGCCGTGGTCGGGGATTTCGAACCATTGGTATGAGAACCTGCTCTACTTCACGACCTACTTCATCCACCTGATCGTGCCGTCACATCCGCTGCATGTGTTGTTCCATACCTATTTTCAGCAGATCAGCCCAGTCCTGTCGCATTCAGGCTTTGAAAAGCTGAAGGCTGGGAATACCGATGCCGCCCGTGCCGGGGATTTCTTTCACCAGCTGCATCACCGGTATTTCGAGTGCAACTATGGCACCTCTGAGATCCCCTTTGATAAGTGGTTCGGCACCTATCATGACGGTTCAGCCGAGGCGACGACGCGCACCCGGGCGTTCAAGAAACAGATGTATACGTAAGGGTCAGGTCCTCTCGAACAATGCAATCAGCGCGGTGTCGTCCTTGTTGGGACCCACGGCCAGATCGCCGTAAATCCGCACCTCGGGCAGGGTCAGGTTTTGTATCTGACCCTGTGCCAGTTTGTGCAAAGCCTCGGCAAAACCTAGTGTTTCATAGTGCTGCGCATTGATTGACAGGGCAAATTGCGCGCCAGGGCGGGCAACACGCAGAAGGGCGGGCAGGGCCTCTGGCCCCAGATGGCCATGAGTGAACGTGCCGGATGACACAATCCCCGAGTAACACTCACCCGGAACGGGGATGCCCTGATTCAGATCGGCCTCGATCGCATCACGATAAATGTCCTTGCGCATGGCCTGATCCAGCATTTCGGCGCTGATGTCGGTGGCGTCGATCGGACCAACACCCAACCCGGCCAATACTGCGCCACATAGTCCCGTGCCCGCGCCGACATCCAGAACCGGGCCTTGGCCGCCTGCCGCCACAAAGGCTCGGGCCGTGTGAATGTGTAGCTGGTAATCCTCGCGCGCGGCGAAGGTTTCGTCATAATCTCCGGCCCATTCGGCATAGAGTTCTTTGTGACCCTCAGGCGATGCCAGGGAATAAGCGGTGTGCAGGTTTGGTTTTTTCTCAGCCATGCCTAAAAGAAAGGCGCATTGAGGGATTCGAATCAAGTATTCAAGCTCAGGTGCTTGCATCTGCCGGGATTGCGGATCATCAAAGGCGACATGACAGGAACTCTTTTTTCGTTCGGCCACGGATACTCGGCGCAAGCCTTGTCCCAGCTTCTGGACCCACAAGGTTGGCGCATCATCGGCACCACCCGCGATCCCGCCCAAGCCCCCACCATTCGTGCATCCGGCGCTGAGCCATTGATCTGGCCCGGACAGACACCGGAACTGGACGGGGTGACGCATCTGCTGATCTCAACGGCACCCAGCAAGGACGGTGATCCGGTATTGTCCGCGTTGCAGGACGAGATCACCGCGCGTGCCGCGCAATTCAAATGGGTCGGCTACCTGTCGACGACCGCCGTTTATGGCGATCATCAGGGGGAATGGGTGGATGAAACCACGCCGCCCACACCCACGGCCGAGCGGGGCCGTTGGCGGGTCAAGGCGGAACAGCAATGGCAGAGCATCCCCGGATTGCCTGTCCATATCTTCCGGCTGGCCGGTATCTATGGCCCCGGTCGCGGTCCGTTTTCCAAGCTCAAGCGAGCGGGAATGCGGCGCATCATCAAGCCCGGGCAGGTGTTTTCCCGCATTCACGTAGCCGACATCGCGCAGGTTCTGGCTGCGTCGATGGCCGCACCCAATCCCGGCGCTATATACAACGTCTGCGATGATGAGCCGGTGCCGCCGCAGGACGTAATCGCTTATGCCGCCGAACTGCAGGGCCTGCCACTGCCGCCTGCAGTTCCGTTTGATCAGGCCGATCTGACACCGATGGCCCGCAGTTTCTATAATGAAAACAAGCGTGTCCGTAATGACCGGATCAAGGATGAGCTGAGTGTTCACCTTCTGTATCCGGACTATCGCGCCGGGCTTGAGGCCCTGATGGAAGACGCCTGAGGATCAGCCTGCGGCCTTGATTAGGTCGGCGGCTTTCTCGGCGATCATGATGGTCGGTGCATTGGTGTTGCCCGAGATCAGCGTCGGCATCACCGAGGCATCAATCACACGCAGTCCCTCGATCCCACGCACGCGCAGTTCCGGGTCAACCACGGCCATCTCATCCACCCCCATCTTGCAGGTTCCGACCGGGTGATAGATCGTATCGGCGCGGTCGCGGATATGCCGTTCCCAATCGGCGTCGGTGCGGGCAGTGTCGGTTCCGAACGTCTCTTTGTGCCGGTATTTTGCGAGGGCGGGGGCCTCGAGGATCTCTCGCATCATCCGCGCGCCTTTGATCAGCGTGGCCAGATCGCGGTCGTCGGACAAAAACGCCGGGTCGATGGTGGGCGCGGCAAAGGGATCGGCGCTGTTCAGGCCAACCGTCCCACGGCTTTCGGGGCGCAGTTTGCAGACATGGCAGGCGAACCCGTGGCCGTAATGCAGCTTGCGGGCGTGATCATCGACCAGCGCGATGGTGAAATGCAGCTGAATATCGGGCCGGTCCAGATTGGCTGAGGTTTTCAGAAACCCCGCCCCTTCGGCAAAGGGTGTCGCAGCCATCGACACGCCGGTCTTTCGCCAGCGCAGAAGATGTCGGGTCAGGTTTACCGATGCCGTCGGGCTGATCCCGAAATTGTCGGTGTCCCTGGTTTTGTAGGACAGGATGAAATCCAGATGGTCCTGCAGGTTCTTGCCCACACCGGGCAGGTTGTGACGGACGGCAATGCCGTGTTTGGTCAGGTCCTCTGCGGCCCCGATCCCGGACAGTTGCAGCAAGTGCGGGGATTTCAGCGCGCCGGCGCAGATCAGAACCTCACGCTTGGCCCTGACCGTGATGTCTGGCCCTTTTGCTTTCTTTTTGTAGATCACCCCGGTCGCGCGCTTGCCGTCAAAGGTCAGCTCTTTGGCATGGGCCTGAGTGATGACCGTCAGGTTGGGGCGGTCGATGACAGGAAAAACATAGGCCGCTGCGGCCGAGCACCGCTCGCCGTTTTTGGCAGGGTCGTGGAACTGTGTGACCTGATAAAGGCCGACCCCTTCATTGTCGCCGCGATTGAAATCATCAGTGCGGCGGTGCTGCATCTGCTCGGCCGCTTCGATGAATGCATGAGTGATCGGGCGCGGCTCTTTCTGGTGTGACACCTGCAGCGGGCCGCTAGCGCCATGCAGGTCATCGGCGCCGTCCTCATTGTTCTCGGACCGTTTGAAATAGGGCAGGACACTGTCCCAGCCCCAGCCGGTACAGCCCAGTTCTTCCCAGCCGTCATAGTCCTGACGATGGCCCCTTACATAAAGCATCGCATTGATTGCGCTGGACCCGCCCAGTGCCTTGCCGCGCGGTTGATATCCACGCCGCCCGTTCAGCCCCGGTTGAGGCACCGTTTCAAAAGCCCAGTTGTTGATCTTGGGACGACCGGGCAGGGCGGCAACAACGGCCGAAGGCATTCGGACCAGAATGCTGCCGCCGCGCCCGCCGGCCTCGAGCAGGCAAACGCTCTTGCTTGGGTCTTCGCTCAGACGGCTGGCAAGCACCGAACCTGCGGACCCGCCGCCGACAATGACATAGTCGAATTCCATTCCGATTTCCCCTCCTGCCCGACCGGGCGGAGCGATGCCCAGGTCAGCCTTGTCTAAGACTGTGGCCGAGCGGCGGGAAAAAACAATTGCCGTATCCGGGGTGTGACCCAAGGTTACTATTGTCTGGTAGGATTAAATCTAAAAGTATCATAACCATTTCCTATTAAACTCATCACTAAACAAAACTTTTTTGCATGGCTTTGGTTTGCTACTTCTTTAAGGGACAAGACAACAGAGTCGCCAATACCTTGCTCGGGACGCACTACGCATCCTTGGCGGGGTAAAAGTGTCATCTAGATGTGCTCTTGATCGACCGAGTTTTGACCGCGCGAACCTGCCGGAAATTAGCCAGGAT
This sequence comes from Ruegeria sp. AD11(2025), assembly GCF_056542405.1. NCBI lineage: Bacteria > Pseudomonadati > Pseudomonadota > Alphaproteobacteria > Rhodobacterales > Roseobacteraceae > Ruegeria > Ruegeria sp. AD11(2025). The sequence goes on from NZ_JBQFZU010000006.1 coordinate 220,430, forward strand.
TGGAGATCGATATGGACGGAAGTGATAACCCCAAAACGGGCGGTTGCCCGGTAATGCACGGCGCGGGTACCCGGTCGAACCGGGATTGGTGGCCGAACCAGCTGAACCTGTCGATCCTGCACCAGAACACGCCGGCGTCGAACCCGTTGGGTGCGGATTTTGACTATGCCGAAGAATTCAAGAAGCTGGACATGAAGGCGCTGAAAGAAGACCTCTATGCGCTGATGACAGATTCGCAGGACTGGTGGCCTGCGGATTATGGCCATTATGGCGGTCTGTTCATCCGTATGGCCTGGCACAGCGCCGGTACGTACCGGACGGCGGATGGCCGTGGCGGTGCCTCGACCGGCAACCAGCGGTTCGCGCCGCTGAACAGCTGGCCGGACAATGGCAATCTGGACAAAGCGCGCCGTCTGCTGTGGCCGATCAAGCAGAAATACGGCAACCAGCTTTCCTGGGCTGACCTGATGATCTTGGCCGGGAACTGCGCCATCGAGTCGATGGGCGGCAAGACCTTCGGCTTCGCCGGTGGCCGCGAAGATATCTGGGCGCCGGAAGAAGACATCTATTGGGGCTCGGAAACAGAATGGCTCGCCCCGACCGACAACCCGCACAGCCGCTATTCGGGTGAACGCGATCTGGAAAACCCGCTGGCAGCTGTACAGATGGGTCTGATCTACGTGAACCCCGAAGGCCCGGATGGGGAACCGAACGTTTTGGCCTCGGGTCGCGACATCCGTGACACCTTTGGTCGGATGGCGATGAATGACGAGGAAACCGTCGCCCTGGTTGCCGGTGGTCACACATTTGGCAAAGCGCATGGTGCGGGTGACCCCGATCTGGTGGGTCCCGATCCCGAGGCCGCGCCGGTTGAAGAGATGGGCTTTGGCTGGATCAATAAGTTTGGGTCCGGCAAGGGCGACGACACCACCACCAGCGGAATCGAGGGCGCATGGACCGCGAACCCGATCAAATGGGACAACGGTTATTTCGACCTGCTGTTCGGCTATGACTGGAACCTGACCAAGAGCCCTTCGGGTGCTTATATCTGGGAACCGGTCGGCGTTAAGGAAGAAGACATGGCCCCGGCGGCGCATGATCCGTCGAAAAAGGTCAAAACCATGATGACCACCGCCGACATGGCGATGCGCATGGACCCGATCTATGGCCCGATCTCAAAGCGCTTTCACGAGAACCCGGACGAGTTCGCTGATGCCTTCGCCCGCGCGTGGTTCAAACTGACCCATCGCGACATGGGTCCGCGAGCGGCCTATATCGGCCCGGAAGCTCCGACCGAAGAACTGTTGTGGCAGGACAATGTTCCCGCCGTGGATCACGATCTGGTTGACGACGCCGATGTGGCCGACCTGAAAGCCAAGATCGCTGCAAGCGGACTGTCGGTGTCCGAGCTGGTTTCGACCGCATGGGCCTCGGCCTCGACCTTCCGCGGGTCTGACAAGCGGGGCGGAGCCAACGGCGCCCGCATTCGTCTTGCTCCGCAGAAAGACTGGGATGTGAACGAGCCGATGAAACTGTCCAAGGCGCTGGATGCGCTGCAAGGCGTGCAGACGGCGTTCAACGCTGCGCAGTCGGGCAACAAGAAAGTGTCCCTGGCCGATGTGATCGTGCTGGCTGGTGCCGTCGGTGTCGAACAGGCCGCCAAAGCTGGTGGTCAGGATGTCGAAGTTCCGTTCACGCCGGGACGTACAGACGCGACGCAAGAGCAGACGGATGTGGACAGCTTCGCAGTGATGGATCCAATTGCTGACGGCTTCCGCAACTATCAGAAGGCCGACTACACGGTCTCGCCGGAAGAGCTGCTTGTCGACCGGGCGCAATTGCTGACACTGTCCGCGCCCGAGATGACGGTGCTTGTTGGTGGTCTGCGTGTGCTGGGCACCAATTTCAGCGACAGCGCGCATGGCGTGTTCACTGACCGCGTCGGAACACTCAGCAATGACTTCTTCACCAACATTCTGGACATGAGCACCGAATGGAAACCTGCAGGCAAGGGCGTCTACGAGGGTCGCGACCGCGCCAGCGGTGAGGTCAAATGGACCGGCACACGCGTTGATCTGGTCTTTGGTTCGAATTCGCAACTGCGGGCGCTGGCCGAGGTCTATGGTCAGGCAGATGCCGAGGGCAAATTCGTCTACGACTTTGTCTCGGCCTGGAACAAGGTGATGAACGCAGACCGCTTCGATCTGAAGTAAGAAGGAACAACCACTCACGAAGCGACGCCGCCCGTAGAGACTCGGGCGGCGTTTTCTTTGGCCAGGCCCCGCGTGCATACCGAGCATTGGGTACGATTCCGTCTGAAGGCCAGCACTTTTTAGCTACCTGTCGGTAACTGCACGCGCCAGCAAAGAGAATTCTAAAGCTAACTTGTTGTTTTTATTAACATGAACAAGTTTCTGCTGAGAAATGTGAAGTTTTTTCAAAATGGGGGTTGCAGGCCCCAGACCTAATCCGTAAATACCCCTTCACCGGCGCTGCTGAGGCGCTTGGGACGCACCGGTGAGACGGTGGGACGGGCCGGAGAGACGGTTGAGACGCTCAGGAGAGACTG